>CANRKF010000007.1 GCA_947631145.1 uncultured Clostridia bacterium
GAGCGGAAAACGGGGCTCAAACCCGCGACCTCTGCCTTGGCAAGGCAGCGCTCTATCAACTGAGCTATTTCCGCATGTGCTTTTTTATTTTCTAGGAAAATGCATTTTTCCTAGAAAACAAGGTTAATCTACCTATTTTCGCCCGTGCAAAGCACGTGGCAATTGTTTACGAAGAAAACGATTTTCTTATAAAGCACTATTATAATAGCAAATTTTTTAAAAAAAGTCAAGGTACTAGAGTTAAAAATTCTATAATATAGTCTAAAATTTCTTTTTTTCTTATAGAATTTTCTGTTATAATATTTAACATTCCTATTGTTTTGTTCTTTATTTGTATTTTAACGCTTCCTATTACTTGATTTTCATTTATTGGTGCTTCTAAATAGTATAAGCAATTAAATTCAACATTAACATTATCTTTTTCTGATTTTTTTATTGCTATTTCTTCATAAGGTAATTTACTTATTTTTAAATGTATTTGTTCTTCTTTTCCCTTATTTATATATATGCGCTTTTCGTTTAAATATTTCCATCTTTCAAATTCTTTTTCTATTATTTGTTTTATATTAATTACTTCATAGTTTTTATATGCATATTCTATTAGTTTTATGCTATCTGATGTTCTAATTTTTTTAGTATCTGCTCCAAGTACAACAGTAATTATATCTAATTTTCCTCTTTTGCAGGCAGTAACTAGGCATCTTCCTGCACCATTTGTAAAGCCTGTTTTTACGCCATATACTCCATTTAAATTTCCTAGTAATTCATTTGTATTATTAATTATTCTAGATTGCCCATTTATTGTAATATTATAACTTTTGCTTCCTACTATTTCTTTAAATTTTGGTATTTCTAAGGCATAATCTGCCATACATGCAAGTTCATAGGCTGTTGTATAATGTTCTTCTTCATCTAAGCCGTGTGGTGTTACAAAATGGCTATTTACTAGCCCTATTTCTTTTGCTTTTTTATTCATTAAATTGCTAAAACCTTCTATACTTCCTCCAACATGAAGCGCTAATGCTACTGCTGCATCGTTTCCAGACCTTAGCATAAGGCCATATAGTAAATCGTGTACTGTAATTTTATCATTAGTTTTTAAGCCTAGTCTTGATCCTCCTGTTCCTGCTGCTTTTTTATTTATTGTTACTACATCTGATAAATTTGCATTTTCTAATACTACTATGCTAGTCATAATTTTTGTGGTACTTGCCATTGGAACTTGTTTTTTGCCATTTTTTTCATATAATATTGTTTTAGAGTTTCTATCATATATTAGTCCTATTCGTGCATTTAATTTTAAATCATTTTCTAATGTGGCTGAGGTTTGTATTATTTCATTTTGTGTTTGCTGTATTTCATTTTCAATTTCGTTTTGATCTATTTCTTCTTCATTTTCTATATCTGCTTTGGTTATGCTAAATTGCATTATTAGGAGTGCTATAAATAAAAGCATAACTATTTTATATAATTTTATTTTTGCTTTAGAAAATTTAGTATTATTTTTCATAAGACTTTTTACTCCATTCTTGTATACTCGCTCAAAAAAAATCACTTTATAAATTATATTTTATAAAGTGATTTTTTATTCTTATATTTCTTTATTTCCACCAATATATTCTTCTTCTATTTCTTCATGCACACTTTCTATTATTTCACTTGGTGTTTTTCCTCCTGTGCGTTCATATTTGCTTAAAAATTCTTCTGGGCTTACTTTATCTTTTTGTGCTTCATTTCTAATAGTTGTTTCTGTTCCATCTTCTAGCACTATTATATCATCTATACCTAATTTATCATTAGACGCTGTATCATCAATATTTTCTATTCTTGTTTCTCCATCTCTAGATAATTCTGGTTTTGCTTTTTTTAATTCGTCATCTATTCTAGTATTATGATGCCTATCCATAAGTTCTTTTACTTCTCTTGTAGTAGGCTTTATATTATGTGTTTCAATTGGTGCTGAGAAATATGCTTCTTCTTTATTTTCGCTTAATTGTCTTCTTACATAGTCTACTTCAAAAGTTCCATATTGCCCTTGTTTTACTGATAAATATTCTTCATTTCCTCCCGGTAGTTTTGTTAAACCTCCTACCTGTTCAGTTTCAATAAGGCTTCCATCGCTACTATTTATTGAAGTTATTTTTTGCCCTGTTGAGGTTCCTTCTATATTTTGCAAGCTTTCAATTGGCTCTATTTCTCCTTCTTGTGTAACTCCTAAGAAAGTAAATCTTCCACAATTACTACTTTTTGAATTTGAATAGGCTATTCCTATTTTTACAAAGCCTTTTTCTTTTATTTCTGGAATCATATCTGCCAAAGTTGCAGTTGCAGTAACTTTTACATTTGGATCTATTTCTTGTTTATTTGTAATTTTATCAAATAAAGGTGTTTGATTTGTGTTCATTTCTGAATATGCTTCTAACTCATTTTCACCTAAGGTTTCTTTTACTGTTTCTAGTGTTTTTTTATTTTTACTTTCTTCTATTTCTTCTTTTGTTAGGGTTAAGCTATTTTCTTCTTTTTCTTTGCTATTTAATGATATGTTATTTTCCTTATTTAATATTGTGTTATCTTTTTCGTTTAATAGTGCTTTTTCTTCTTCTGGCAGTTCAAAGTCTAAATCTTCTAGCATAAGGGTTTCAAAATATTCTTCATTTCCTTCTCTTAATTTTTCTAAGTATTCTGGTATGAAGTGCAGTTTTCCTTGTTCATTTACAGTAGCAATTAAACTATTTAATTTTTCTGAATATATTTCATAAGTTGTAGTGTTATCTTTTGAGTTTTGAATTTTTGCAAGGAATACATTATATTCTCCTAAACCGCTTCCATTGAATTCAAAATCTTTATAAAAAGTAACATTTTCTACTGATATTTGATTTGTTCCTTGTTCTATTAAATTTACTATTGATAACATTTTTTCTTTTAATTCTTTTTTTCTTTCTTTGTCCATTTAGAAGCTCCTTATATTAAATTGCTTTTATATTAATTTATGTTAAACGACATTACAAAATCTGTTCCTGATTTTAATTGCATTACAAAAGTTTTAGTAATTTCTTTGCTTTTTGCTACTGTTATGTCTGTAAGTTTAACTTCATATAAATATGTATTTTCTTGAACTGTAACTTTTATAAAATCTATTTTGTTATATTCGTAAAAGTTTTCCTTTATATATTTTTTATAATTTTCTAAACTTCCAAAATTATTGTTTCTAAAGGTTTCATCTAATTTATTATAAGAAGTTTCGTAATTTTTAGTATTTATCATTTTTATGAATTTATCTATATTTACCATAACTTTTTCTTCATTAGATAGTGCAGTGTATTGATTTTTAAAACTTTCTGTTTCTATTGTATAGTTATCTAGTGTAACTTCGTAATTCATTGCATTATATACTTTGAAAATATAGTAATTTTCGCAATCATCAACACAAGTATATATTTTATAACCTACATTATTTTCAATAGAATATTTATCTAATTCTATAATGTTTAAATTTTTTATATATTGTTCATATTCTTCATAACTATTAAAATCTGAATATTTTTTTCTGTTGTTAGAGTCTAAGCCTTGTAAGGTTAACTTATTTTCATTTACATAGTTTTGAAAATCTTCGTAGGTTTTAAATCTGGCTTTTTTGTATTCATAATTCAAGGTTTCATAAGCTTTTTGAGTGTTATATAGTGCATTTTGCACATAATCTTGTAAATATATATTTGCAATTTCTTCTTCTGATAAAGTTGAATATTTTACCTTATTATATTCATTTAATTCTATTTTCTTTTCTTGGCTTTCTGTTGTTTGAACTACTCTTTTTATAGCTATATCATAATCAGATTTTGAGTATTCTTTAATATCAAATGTTTTCGTTTCTCCGTCTATATCTATATGAAAATAATATTCTGCTTCTCCAATATTTGCTTTTACTTCATAATAACTAGTTAAGGCTCCTCCTATTTCATAAAGCTCCAATATTTTTAATTTGCCTTCTGCTGGAATTTTAGTTATTTTTTCTTGCACATTATTAACACTTATTTTTTCATTTTCAATAAATTCTTTACTTAAAATTGCATATAGTGCATCATATTTATTATTTCTATAATAATCTATATATTCTTGTAAGCAATTATTAATTGTAAAATAAATATTTTCACTAATTGTTAATTTTGGGCTTGAGCCATTAATAATTAAATTAGGATTTGCTATTCCTTCTTCATAGCTATTTAATTCTGATGCTACTTGTTCCTGTTCTAACTTATTTTCTTTTGTATTATCATTTTTTGAAAGCAGTACAAATAACATTATTGCCATAATAAGGATTAATATAATTAGCGCTATTATAATATTTTTTAATTTTTTCATTCCTACACCTCATTTATTTTAGTAATTGGTCTGTATTTATTTTACTAATTTGCTTGCATTTTTTTCTAATTTGCCTGTATTTATTTTACTAATTTGCCTGCATTTTTTTCTAATTTGCCTGCATTTACTTTACTAATTTACTTGCACTTTTTTCTAATTTGCCTGCATTTATTTTATTAATTTGTCTACATTTATTTTACTAATTTGCTTGCATTTATTTTATTAATTTGATTGTATTTATTTTTCTATTTTGCTTGCATTTACTTTATTAATTATTTTTGACTTGCAGGAAAATATCCAACTATAGTATCAGAGTTAATACTTGTGCTATCTTCTTGTACTCTACGAGTAAAGGTTGTTCCTGGTCCACCATTTCCTTCTACAAACCATACTGTTGAGCCATCACATTTAGTTACTATTGCTGTATGATCTGATACATTTCCTTTATGCCAAGTAAAGAATATAATGTCTCCTGCTTGTGGAGTATAATTTCCTCCATTTGCTAAGCTTTCCATAAATTCTCCTCTGCTTCTCATTTTTCCTACTTCTATTGAACAGCTAGTATAAGTTTCTTTTAACACACTTGGTATTAAACCTTTTTGGTCAAAGCAATAAGATACAAACATTGCACACCATGAAGCTTTAGAAAATTGTGTCCCATCAGATGGTTTATAGCTTGTAAATCTGCTATGATCTTCTCCAATAAATTGCATAGCAAATTCAGCAATTCCTTCTCCACTATCTGACCAATATTTACCTGTATTTTCAAAATATCCGGCTGAGAATAATGCCCATTCTGCCTTTCTTCTAGTTATTAAGCCAGGTGCTGTTTTTCCTTTTGATGTAATAGGTTTCGACATATATTCTGTATATAATGGATGATTATAGTCTACTTCTTTTCCAAAATATTTCTCATTACTTGCATCACTTGGAAGCCAATATTTATTGTAGTTTTCTACAAATCCTTCCAAATTATAATTATATGCTCTTAATACAAGTGCATATTCTTGATATGTAGTAAGCTGTAAGCCTAAGCCTTGTACTAAAGCTCTTTTTTCTGCAACAATTTCATCTTCTACAGCATCTACTATGCTTACATCTATATAAATATCTTCTGTTTTATATTTTGCTAATATTTCTTCTTTAGAATATCCTGTATAACCTTTAGCAACTAGCCTATCATAACCCCACTGAATAGTTATTCCATAACCTACTGTGGCAGTACCAAATCCATCATCAAATACTTTGTATTGTTTTCCATCTGGACTAGATTCTGGTGTACCGTTTCCATTTTCCCAATATCTAACTAGAGATTTTAAGGTTCCTCCTGCTTGAGTAAATTCTCTAATTTGATAAATTCCTGATGGAAATTCTGTTACTCCATAATCTTTGCCTGTGTACTTATACATTATGTATCTCATAACTTGTTCTAAACCTTGAGTTTCTGGGTTTTGTCTTAAAAAGCCAAATAACATTTCTGCGCCCGTTTTTAAGTATGAGCCTGCTGTTCTTTTCTCATTTGAATTTGGTATTTTATACTTTTTATCTAATAGTTCAATAAATTCATCTGTTTTATCTATATATTCTGATTGTGTGCCATTATCATATTTATCTGTAATAGTTGTTGTGCTTGTTGTTGTTGTCCAATTTGTTTTCCAAGTTATTAGTGTTTGTCCATTTTCTAGGGGTACACTAGTTTTAGGTTCATCTTCATGATTTGTTACTTCTTGTGGAGTTTGCTCATTAGCACTTGGTTGCTTATTATATATTATTGACTGTTCACAAGTCCAAGTATTTACATAAGTAACTTTTAAGTTTGGAACTAATGTTGTTGTTTCGTTACTAATTGTTTCTTTTACTCTAGTTTGATTTCCTTGTGGATTAGGTGTTTGTGAGGTATAGTTTGAAAGAATTTGATGGTTTATATATGCTTCTTCTTGAGTGCTTGTTTCTTTATTAACTGTATCCAAAATAGTTAATTCTATTTTCGCATCTTTTTTAACTAATTTTGCAACATCTTCTAAGAATTCAGGGTTTCTTGTAACTGTTCCTAATTCAATAAAAAATGTCATTGGAGTTGTATATTGTGAAATTAAACTTTTATAATTTATTGTTCTAGCAATTACTTTTTTATTTTCAATTTCTTCTTTTTTAGCAACTACATTATCATTTTCAGATTTTTCTTCTTTCATTGTTGTTGTTTGTATTTCTGCTATAACAAGTTCTCCTTGAGTTGTTTCACTAAAAAAATTTTTAGCAGATACATCATTTGCATTTACTAATTCCATAAATTTATCATATGGTTTATAATTTAATTTAGTTCTATCGTTAGAGGTAGTAGCTCCTTCATTAGCACGATAAAGGTATACCTGACCTTGTAATCCTTTATCTCCGTTTATTTAACTCTTGTGTAACTATTTGTGCTTCCAAAAACATTCTGGTATACTTTCTTTTTTCTTCCTGCATCTGTTCTTGCACATCTTCTTTAGAATAATCTATATCACCTAATAATCCTAAATCGTCAAAATCAACTCCTAAACTTTCAACAGTGCTTATTATGTTATCTAACTGTTCATCTGTAATTTCTATTCCATTTTCATCCCCTAGAAAGAGATTTACAATAGATTGTCCTAAATTTTTTATTGTATCAACAACATTTGTAATAACTACATAAACTGCTGATGCAATTACAAGGACTATTAATATGCTTATTAAAGTTGGCATAATAGTTGCGATTATTTTTTTTGTTATTTTCTTAGCTTGTTTATTATTAGATTTTTCTTTATTTTCATCATTTTCATCATCATCCATTTATTGTACCTCCTTTATAGATCTATTGTTACATTAATCCTTTCTAAAGTTTCATCATTAAAATTTAAATCATATTTTTCTTTGTCTAAATAAATGTTATTTATTTGCATATTTTCAACTTTTATATCTTCGTTATATATTTTATTGAATTTTAAATTAAATGTTTTTGCATATTGAGGTTCAATTGTTAAAATACTAGTTGCTAATTCATTAATTAAAGATATATATTGTATACCATTTGTATCTTGTAAATAAATGTTTTTAGCATCTTTACCATCATTAAATAATATTGTTTTATTTGTGTTGTTTTTTATATTTATGTTATAATATTCATAATTTAAGTATACAGTTCTAGTATTTATTGTTATTTCAATATTACTATTCTTTTGACTTTTGTTTATATTTTCCTTTTTTATGAATTGATTAATATTTAATTTGAATTCATTTCCTTTTTTTACAATTGTAATATAATCTACATAATCATTTCCTGAGTTGTAACCCCCTGTTTGAAGAATATTTCCTTCTATATAAGTAATTCTATATGTATAATAATTGCCACTATTTGCCCATAATTCTAATTTATATGATTTTTCACTAAAAAAAATTTGATTTATATAGCTTGCTTCAAATGCATCTATTGTACCATAAACTTCTGCTTTACAGTCATCTGTTAGCATGTTATATGCTTCTTCTACTTTTTTTTCATTACAATATTGTACAAAGTTTTTTATTATTTGCGAATTATCTTCTACTTCTTTTTCTTTTAATTTTGAATCTGTTATAACTGGATTATTTGGTTTTGTAATATCTTGTGTTTCTACATTTATGTTGTTATAGTTACCTATTTTTTCACTTTTTTGTTTTACCATTTCGTTTGCCACTCTTAAACATATAAGAATGAAGGCTATAACTCCGAATAGTTATTAATATCTTTTTTCTATTTGCGTACCAATACTTTAATAACTTTCTCATGTGTTATAACCTCCATAATCTAATCTATTTTATGAAATTGTTTAACTCTCTTCATTATTTTTTCAGCATTCTCTCTAGCATCTCTTTGACTCAAGCCAGGATTTTTCTTTCTAATTGTTCTTTCATATGAATCTGTTAAGTCTTTTACATATTGTGCATCTGTCAATTTTGTAGGATCTTGTATTTGTTTAGCTAATTTTGTTGCAGTAGTAGCTTGTTGTCTTGCTAACCTTTCTTTAGCTTCATTGTCTAAGTTAGAGGCATTTAAATCTGCCATAATGCTATCTTCTAATTTTAAAGTTTTGCCAAGATCAGAAGGATCTTTAATTCCATAGTTTTGGAATTGTGCAGCTCGCTCTGCTGCCTGTATTAATTCTCTTCCTTGTAATTCTCTTCCATTTGGTCTATATTCTTGTTGTACATTTTGTACAAATTCTGGATTAGATACTGATTCTTCTATTTGCCTATCTAATCTTCTTTGAGTAGAGGTTCTACCTGTAAATCCTTCTCTGAATCCTTGAACTGGTGCACTATTTGCTATTCCAGAGGCTACCCTTGACACCGTTCTACCAGTACCGTCAATGAAATTATTTAAAGCTTTGCCTCCTACTGTAGCACCTAAAGTTGTTCCTCCTACTCCATATTTAATAATATCTCCTAAATCATCTCCTGCAATTCCCATTCCTAAACCTACTGCTCCAATTGTTGCACCTGCTACAACTCTACCTCCTACATGTACAGCACCTAATGCTAAATGACCTCCAGCTCTAAGTGCACTTTGTCCAACACTACGTCTCCAGTGTTTATTTCCTACTGTTGCAGACATTCTATTTTTTATTGCATTTTTTGCTCCGTAACCTTCCTGCTTTGAATCTACCTACTTCTGGTTCTGCATTTTGTTCTGAAGCATTTGCCGAATTGTTATTTTCTGAAGCATTAATTGCTGAACCATTATTTTCTGAAGCAATATTTGCTGAATCATTATTTTCTAAAACATCATTCGCTGAATTATTATTTGCTTCTCTTGCTTGTTCCATTTGTTCATGCATTTGATGAATTGGTATTTGTGGTTGTACTGCTCCATATTGTTCCGTTGCTAGTTGTTCTGCTTCTTCGTCTGTAAATCCAGAATTTCTCATTTGTTCTAAAAATTCATTCCTTGATAAGCCTGAAGTTGCTGATGGCTGATATGCTTCCCTTGCCAAAGCTTCTCTTTCTGCTGGGTCATAATTATCAGTTCCGAAATTATCTTCATCATAGGCATCTACCATTCTTGGTTGGGCATTAGGTTGTTGTTCCCCGTCATATTGTTCTCTTGCTAATTGTTCTGCTTCTTCATCTGTATATCCTGAATTCTTCATTTGTTCTAAAAATTCATCTCTTGATAAATCTGAAGTTTCTGATGGCTGATATGCTTCCCTTGCCATAGCTTCTCTTTCTGCTGAGTCATAATCATCAGCTCCGAAATTATTTTCATCATAGGCATCTACCATTCTTTGTTGAGCATTAAGTTGTTCTGGAGTATTTTCTTCACCGTTTGAATTAGATTGTTCTGGATTATCCTGTGTATTTTCTTGATTAGATTGATCTCTATTTGCACCATTTAGTGGTAAACCTGTAAATCCATCTACACCACTTGGCGCATCCGGATCTTTTATTCTATTGTTATTTCTAATTGAATTATTATTTTTTTGACCATTTGATGCATTTCTTCCGCCTTTTCCACCTTTTCCACTCATAGCTCTAGCTAACATATTATAAGCTGCTGTTCCTCCTACTGCACTTGCAAAAGTTCCTAATGCTCCACTAGTTTCAGCTTTGTTAAATCCGAAGAATTTTCTTAATATTTTTTCAGCTGGTATTATAAATGCTAGTGCAACTATTGCTATTAAAGGATTTACGCTTACTAAGTCTACTGAAGTGCTAACAAATATTGTATAAATAATTAAATGAAATGGCTGTTCTATTGCATTAAATATATACTCTTTAAACCATAAATCAAATGCTTGTGCTTTTCCATCTCTAATTTTATCTATTGGGTATGTTAAAGCAACTAAAGGAGAAATTAATGTTAAAAATGCAATAATTAATACCCTCTTTAAATATTTAAATGTGAATATACAAGTATAGCATACCATTGCTATATAAAGTATTAAATGTAATAATTTAGGACCTACTGTATTATATTGCATTTTAAATCTTATAAGCCCCATTAAATCTGTTTTAAATGTTGTACCATCAGATACTTGAACAACTATACCGTTTCCACTAGCATCAGTAGCTGAAGATATTGAATTTGATATTTCAGATACAATTGTAACTGTAAAGGTCATTACATAATGAAGAGTAAAGGCTAAGCATAAAGCCACAACCCAATCTACTAACATTTGTTTATATTTTGATTTATCTGAAGCAGTAGAACTAATAATAATTCTTATACCAATATATAATAAAACAAGCAATAAACCTACTATGGTTAAATTTCTTAGTGATACATACCATGAAGCTATTGTATTATGTAGTTGGTAAGCTATTGAATAATTATTACCTCCATCTTCCCAATCATCTTTTGGATTTATAAAATTAATATCTAATGCTGGTATTTTATTTGCAAAAATCTTATCAGGCGTATACTTCATATTTGGTATATAATAATCACTATCTAGTTCAGAAGCATCTATTTTATTTTCTTCATTTACAACATCTGATGATGATGCTTTTAATTCATCCGGTATACTATCTTTACTTACCATGAAGGCATTTCTAATGCCTCCATCTTCTCCTTCACCAAATTCTCCATTTACTAAAAATTTTTGAAGTCCAGCAGTTACAACATCAAATAATGTTCCTATTAAATCAACTAGTGGGTCTAATAGCATTCCTCCAGCATCTGCATGAGACTTTATTGGTACAGCAAAGCTAAGCAATAATACCACTATTATTGATATAAATGCCTTTTGTATAAAATTTTTATTTGTAAGTAATTTTTTCATATTTCCCCCTAAATAAATTAAATTGCTTGTCTTCTTTTTTTCATCTGTGCTAATTTATTTAAGTTTGTTTCTACAAACTCGAATTCTTTTGCCGTAGGTTGTATTTGTATTATTGCGCTATCTGCTCCTACTTTTAGTAAGCCTTCACCTTTTAAACATGTAACTAAGAATCCGGCTTCTCCTTCACTTAATTTAAATACTTCTTTTAAGTATCCTATTTCTGATTTATCTTGTGCTAAAAATAGTTTAGTATCTGAAGATGTTAATACCGCTTGTGCTTCTGGTTTTTCATAAAAGTCTTGAAATCTTTGTGATATAATTGCTAGTGATACATTTCTTTTTCTGGCACGACGTGCCATTGTATTTAAGAAATCTACAGCTTCTGGATATGGTAAAAGCATCCAAGCTTCATCAACTAATACTCTTTTTTTAGAAGCTTTGCTTCTATCTTCACTATTCTTTTTAACATATTTTTCCCATATCCAAGCAAGTAGAATTTGTTGTGCTAAAGGTCTTGCAAATCTTTCTTCTAGTTGTGAGATATCTAGGTTTATGAACAAGGTTCCATCTAATAAATCGAAGGTAGATTGTCCATCAAAATATGCCATTTGCCCATCATATTCTCTTATGTATTGTTTCATAACTTTTAGCAAATAGCTATAATGAAAGTTATAATCAGCATTTGTATTACTTTCTGCTTTTGCTTCAATTCTTTTATACCACGAACCTATTGTAGGCATTTTCTTCTTTTGTTTTCCTAACATACTGTTTCTTAGGTCACCTTCTGGTGCTGTATATAAACTGTTTGGATCTGATGTTATTCCAAAAGCTGCATATTCTTCTGATACAGATTCTGCTATAATTTGTTTTGTAAGTTCGTTTACGTCTTGGCTTCTAGTGCTTCCTCTTGCCATTGTAAGTAAGGCTTGAGTTACATCTTCTACTTTATTTTCTACATTTAAAACTGTTCTATCTCTACCTGTAATTTCGTCTTTTATAATTTCTGTTTCGATATCAAATATGTTTATAACTGTTTTAGATGTTGGTGATAAAACTACATTTATTCCTCCTAAGCTTTCTGCAACTATGCTATATTCACCTTCAGCATCTAGCGCTAAGCTTTGTATTCCCATTAATACTGCTGAACGTGATATTAAGGTTTTCATTGTAACTGATTTACCAGCACCAGATTTAGCAAATATAACCATGTTATAATTTGTTAAACTGTTATGGAAATTATCAAATAAAATTGGTACTCCAGTTTGTTTGTTAATTCCTAATGGTATTCCTGTAGGATGTCCAACTTCTGAAGTAGTAAATGGAAATACCGTTCCCATAGATCTACGGTCAAAAGTATGTACTTTTTTAATTTTATCTTCCATTAATGGTAAATTTGATTGAAAGGCATCTTCTTGCATTGCCCATGCACTTTTTACATTTATTAAAGATTTTGACATTTCTGTTGCTAATAGTTTGGTGTATTTGTTTAAGTCATCTAGGCTATATGCGAATAAGGTTGCAACAATTGATGCTTCATAAAGTTTATTATAACCTGCTGCTATTTCATCTCTAAGTTGTTCTGCTTCTAACCTTTTTTGCCCTAATGTACTTTCTCTGTTTATATTTCCTCTATCTGCTGCAACAATTCTTTCTGTTTCTAGTTCATTTATAACTCTGTTTAATTCGTTTTGTGATTTAGATTCTTGTATTGGATTTATATAAATTGAAGTATTAATATCTCCGAATAAATACATATCTCTAAATAGTTCTGGGAATGTACACATTCTTGGCAAGCTTGATACAAAAAAGCTTCTGGCATATCTAGTTACATTAGATATGATTTCTAAGTGATCAATGTTACTAGTATCTATTCCTGCTGGAGCTATTAATTCTTTAATTGTTTTCTTTCTTAAAATTTTGTATTGATCTGGTCTAGTATAGTCATTATGCTGATTTTGAAACTCTTCTTTTCTTTGTTTGTTCTTCTTGCTCATTTTCTTTTGTACCTCCTTCTTCTAGCGCTTGTTTTTTAGGTCTTCCTCTTCTTTTTTTGGTTTCATCTTTTATTTTTTGAATAGCATTTTCGGCAACGTCTTTTCCTACTATTGATTTGTTTTGATCTATTATCATTGATGCTAACTGTGCTATTAAATCTTCTTCACTTTCTTCTTTTTTCTGATATTCCATTTCTTTTTCTGATTTTGCTTCAGTAACTTTTTGGTTAGCCATCTCGAAAGCTTCTTTTTCTATTTTTTCATCTAATGCTTTCATTTTTTTATCTAGCACATCTGGTGCTGTTGAATATAGTTCTGTGTATCCTGATTGTATTGCTTTATCTATTCCATAGGTTTCTGATTCATCACGATTATATGCTACATATAGTAAATCTACTAATCCATTTGAATCTAATACTTTTCCATTTACTCCACATGCAGATAGGGTTCTAATAATTGATTGGGCTCTTGTATATAATTCTGAGAAAGCTAAGTTTCTAATTTCTTTTTTATCGAAGTTATTATCTCCTAATTCTTCTGGATAATATGGAATTACTATATAATATTTTTGATTTAATACGTTTTTGTTTAAGCTCATTTTTTCTGTGTTGTATATGATGTCTTTTCCATATTCATAAAGATTTGTGTTTTTTGTTAATTCATAAAATGCTGCTTTTAGTTCTTCATCTGTGTAATTGCCTGAGCTTAACATTTCTTCATATTTTTCTTTTTCTTTTTCTAAACTTTCTTCTATTTCTTTTACCTTATTTCGGTAAGTTTGTATGCTGTTTTCCAAATTTATTGTTCTTGTTTGTGTATATATTTGTATAGGATGCCTTAATGTATTTAGAAATTGTATAAATCCTTCTTCTACAGAGTTTTTTTCTATTTGTGACATTAAATCATAGTTTACTCCTTGACATTCTACTACCATAATATATTTGGTATCATTTTTGGTACAGATCATGTTATCTTCAATTTTATCAAATTCCATAAAATCAAATACTGATTCTACTGTATAATTTTTTTGTGCTTTATTTGTTTTCGCATTAGTAGATTTTGCTACATTTGATTTGTGGTTTTCTTTTTTCTTTGATTTTAAATATAGTATACAAAAGACTATTAGTAATATAAACATTACTATAAGAATACCTATTATTGCATAAGTCATTATTTCAATCATTGTTCTTTCCCTCCTTGTATACGTATATTTTCTTTCCTTTTGTTTTGAATTTTATAAATCTTATTATTATATCATCTAAGTTTTCTCCACCTGTTTTTTTAGCAAATTCAAATCTTCCAAGCTCTGGCATTTTTATTGTTCCTATGATAAAGCCAATTACTGCAAATATGCCTACTGTTATTAATCCTGCTAAAGTCATATTTAACATAGAAAATATAAAATTAAATATTAATCCAATTCCTGCTGCAACTACTGTATAAATTAAACTTTTTGTTGTAAAAATAAATAGTATTCTTCCTTCACCTTTAACATTTCTAGGTAACTCGTAAGTGCCCATATGTTAGTTTTCCTCCTTTGTTTTATTGCATTATGCTAATTATAATTATACTTATATATTATTATAGCAAATAATATCGAAAATTGTAACCCATAAATAAAAAAAAGTGCATAAAAATGCACTTTTTAATATTTTTGTAATATGTATGTAATATTGTTGTAATATTTTATTAGCCACCAATACTTGATGCAAGACCTACAACTACTTTTGTTATAGCTGATGCACCAAAAATTAGTACAGCGCCTACTAAATATGGGATCATTGTTTTCTTGTATTCTGCTTTTTCTGACGCACTTCCCATCATATATTTAATACCTAATACTAATAGAACAATTACAGCTACAACAACGCCTACAGTTGTGATAATACCAACAAGTTGATTACCTATATTTTTAACATCTTCTTGAACACCTGAAGCAGTTCCAGTTAATTCTCCTGCTAAACCAGCAGCATCTATTCCACCTGTTCCATTTGCAAAAATTGTTGTTGGCATTACTAAAATTAGCATTACTACAAGTATCATTATTCCAACTATTTTTTTAGTTTTAGTCATAATTTATCCTCCCTTTCATTTTATTATTTATTTAATATATTCCATTTTGGAATAATTTTAAAATCTAATCTAAGCTACTAAAAATTGTAACAGCTAACTTCCATATTCCTAAGCCTCCAAATATAACTGCTAAACCTACAAAATATGGAATTAAAGATTCTTTAACTTTACTTTTTTGACTTACACTTCCTGTTACAAATTGTATTCCTAATATAATTCCAACAATTACTGCAATAACAACTGCAAGTATTAGTAAGGTATTATATATTATATCTGATAAATTGTTTATTTGCGCTTGTTGTATTGGAGTTGCATTAGCATCATCTATAAAACCCTCTGCCCCTGAAATAATTCCTCCAAAGTCTGATGCATAAGTAGTAGAAGAATACATAAAAAAGGTTGATATTAAAAGTATGATTATTAGAGCTATTTTTATATTCTTGACTACCATTTTTCTTACTCCTTTTTCTATTTTATTTTTCCATATTAATTTTCTATATTTATATAAAAGTATATTTTTTGATTTTCTTATGTAGTACAAAATATACTTATGTTTATTTAATAAATTCTTATGGCATTTTGTTTAACATTTTGTTTAAAAAGCAAACCATTTTCTACTATATTACTATATTTTTTAACATTCTTCAAGTTTTTTTTGCATTTTCAGTAAAAATATGTGATTTTTAAGTGGAAATGTTCCACTTTTGGAAATAAATTTTAAGCAAAAATACCTGACATAATTTTTGAAACTATACCAATAATAGTTGTAATTCCTACTATCATAAATATTCCTATTAAAAATGGAACCATAGTTTTTTTGTATTCTGCTTTTTGCTCTACACTTCCTAGCATATATTTTACACCAATAATAGCTAAGGCTACTACACATAAAACTATTCCTACTGTAATAATTGTTCCTACTATGGGTGCAAATTTATTTGTTATTGTTTCAGTGCCAGTTACCGGTTTTGGATTATAACTGGTTATATCTTCTATTGAGCTTGTTTTTACTATGTATGCATTAAAGTTATTATTTATTTTTTCTATACCTGCTTTACTTTTTATAGGAGCAAAAATTATAGCAAAAAATGTTAAAATTATAAATATGACATTTTTCTTGCTTATTTTCATTATTTTACCTCCTATTTTTAGTTATAGTTATTTTTTATTATACACTAACTTTAGCATATTTTCAAGTATTATATTAACATATATTTTATTTCTTGACTACTTTTTAATACAAATGTAATATAAATGTAATGTTTTTGTAATAAAAAAATAAGCCCAAATTATTAGACCTTTTTTACAGGTCTAAATAATTTAGGCTGTTTTATTTTAATCAATATAAGGTTTTATAGGTGCTAGAAACCTTAACCTTTTATTGTTTATTAATTTAATATCAGCTCTTTTACCTTATTACCTTTTTGGGCTTTTTTAGGTAGTTTGATTTGCGTTTTATAGTATTTTGCTATTAGGTCGTCTAATTCTATGCTTATTTGGTAAGTAATACTATAATCGTTTCCGTTAATTATGCTCTCATTTAATTTTTCTCTTAATTTACAAATTTCATCATTTAACATACCTAACACTCTCCTTTTTCTTGTTTTTATCTTTTGTATGTTTTAAAAATACCATATTTTTACAAATTAGTCAAGACTTTTCTTTAGTATTTGCAGTATTTTGCTGTTTTTTCGTATAACATTTTTCTTGTTTTTTTAGCATTATTCGACACAAGTTTACATTTACTTTTAATTTTATTTATTTTTATGGAAAATGAGTTTTATTTTGCGTTTTTTTATACAAAATTAGACCTTAATTTTTAGGACACAAAAAATTTGAGAACAAAATATTAGAATTAAAATAAGAAGATTTTTTACAATAAAATAGAGAAGATTTTACCGTATAAATAGTAAAATTTTCTCTATTTTTGTGATTTTTAATTTAACAGTATTATTATGTTTTTCTAGTTCAAGCTATTTTCAGTTTTTTTACATTATTATAGTTTAATTATTTTTTATCGGCTCTACTATTGATAGTACTTCATTTTCCTCTTTGAATACAGATTTTAATATTTCTTCCGTGTATTCTTTTGTTACTGTTTCAAATTGTTCTATATAATCAAAGGTTTGTACTCCTTTTATAGTGTCTGCTAAGAACATTCTAGCAATATCTCCTACACTATTATATTCTACTACATAGTTGCCATAAACTTTTCTTCTAGCACGTTCGAAGTTTTCTTCATTTAAGCCTTGTTCTTTCATTTGTTTTATAGTTTCTAATAGCCCTTGCTCTATTTTTTTAGGATCTTTTGAGGTTCCAGATATTAGTATATGAGCATATTCTTTGCTAAATTCATAGTCGAAGCTCGGTTCATTTAAAAGTAATCCTTCTTTATAAAATTTTGCATATAGTTCTGAACTTTTTCCAATAATTATATTTAATAGTATTTCTATTGCAATATGTTTTTTTGCTTTTTCTTTTGTATTGTTTTCTGTATCTTTAAAGCCTAACATAAATATTGGCATGCTTACTTGCATTTGTGAAATTTCTGTTTTTTTGTTTATTTCTTCTTCCTGTGGCGGATATATTCTTTTTATTTCTCCTTGATTTTCCTTTGATAGTAAACGTTTTTTTATTTCTTCTACTAAATTTTCTGGTGTAAAGTCTCCGCATACTACCATAGTCATATTTGATGGATGATAGAAGGTATTATAGCATTTATATAATACATCTGGTGTAATTTTGCTAATTGATTCTATTGTTCCTGCTATGTCAATTTTTATTGGATTTTCTTTATACATACAATTCATTGCATTCATGTATAATTTCCATGATGGATCATCATCATACATATTAATTTCTTTGCCTATAATTCCTTTTTCCTTTTCTACATTTTCATCTGTAAAATATGGATGTTGAACATAGTCCATAAGTTCATTTAATCCTTCTTCAAAGTGATTTGTGCATTCAAATAAATAGGCTGTGTGGTCATTTGTTGTATATGCATTTGCATCTATTCCTAAAGCCATTAAGGTATCTAGGCTATTGGTTCCATTAGGTTGTTCAAACATTTTGTGTTCTAAGAAGTGTGCTACACCATCTGGTATAAATACTTCTTCATTTGTTTTTGGCATAATGAATCTATTATCTATTGAACCAAAGTGCGTACCCCAAATTATATATTTTTTCTTTGTATTTTTTTTAGGAATAATTATTATTTTTAAACCATTTTCTAGTTCTTCTACATAAGCTTTTTCTTTAATTTTTGAGCTTTCTATAATTTTCATTTTGTTTTTAGGA
Organism: uncultured Clostridia bacterium; assembly: GCA_947631145.1. Classification (GTDB taxonomy): domain Bacteria; phylum Bacillota; class Clostridia; order TANB77; family CAG-508; genus CAG-273. The sequence continues at coordinate 18,503 of CANRKF010000007.1, forward strand.
AATTTTTATTTTCCCTTCCTCCTCTCTTCGCTTTTTATTAATCTTTTCTATTTATATATTATTTTACTATTTAGGATTGTTTAGTTTTTATTACTTGTTTTTAATTATATTGCTTTTTTATTGTTTATTTTTAACGTATTGTTTGTCCATTTTTTGCTGGTTTTTAATAATATGTTCTGGTCTTTCTATTATTTTTTTAATAACATTATTTGGTCTTACTATTACCTTTTTTATAATAATATAGTTTAGCCTTTTTCATTAATCTTTTAAGAAATAGATTGTATTTATACTAATTGTTTTTGCTAAGTTAATAATTGGCTCTTTACTTACATTTTTAATTTTGTTTGCGTATTCTTCTATACTAACAAAGCGATCTGCTAATTCTTGTCCATAATAGTAGGTTATTTCTGTATCCTGCTCTTCTGTTATTCCTTCTATTGAAGCTAATATAAGTTCTTTGCTATTTTGTATGTCTTCTTCTGTAAAGTTTCCGTTTTCCATTTCTTTTAATTGTTCTTTTATTGTATCTAATGCTTTTTGATAATTTTGAATTTCTATTCCACACCTTATGAATATAGCGTTTTTTACCCTATTATATCCTGAGCTTGCAGTATATGCTAAACTTTGTTTTTCGCGTACATTCTGGAACAATTTTGAGTTTGCTCCTCCTCCTAAAATTGCATTATATACTGATGAAACAAATCTAGAATTTTCTTGTGTGTCATTTATGTCTAACCCTAATACTAATTTTCCCTGTGTAACTTTCATACTTTCTTCTACTTGATTTGGTTCTTTTCTTTCTCTTTTTTCTGTTGTTTCATTGTTAATTACATATTCTGGCTTTCTTTCTTGTAATTCCTGAACCTTAGGATTTTTACTAATTATTTCTTTAATAGTGCTATTTTCAATTATTCCTGAGCAGAATATATCTATTTTACAAGTTTGTATTAAGTTTTGATAATATTTATATAATTCTTCTGGAGTAATTTTTTCTAAGTCTTCTATATATCCATATTTATATAGTCCATAAGGCTTATTTTTAAACATTTCTTCTATGCATCTTTCATGAGAGTATTTTGTTTTGTTATCTATTTTGCTTTCTATTATTAGCTTTAAATTTTTCTTTTCACTTTCTACATATTCAGGCTTAAAGGCTCCATTTTCTGTATATGGATTTAATACTACGCTTAATAGAATATTTATACTTTCTTCTAGTAGTTTTTCTGGTTTTGGTAAAAATTCTTCATTTAAAGTTTCTAAGTAAAATTTCATTATATGATTATCGCCTGTTTTTTCAACTCCACAGTCAAAATTTGCTCCATACATCATTTCTAATTTTTTGCTCATTTGTTCTTGGGTTGGCAAGTCTTTTGTACCTCTTCTTAATACTGCTGTTAGAAGGGCATCCAAAGTGACATTTTCCCTTTTTAGTGGAGTTGCTAGAAAAATTGCATATAGGTTGGTTTTGTAATTGTTTGTGTTTATTGTATGAAGTGTAAGTGCATTTTTTATTTGTTCTTTCTTATAATTCATGTTTATTTATAGTTCAGTCCTTTCTTTGCTTGGAAGGTATATATTTTGCTTCCTTGCATTATTTTTTTAGGTTTTTGTATTGGTTTTACCTATAAACCGCTTCTACAAGTTATGATATTATTATGAGTTTTCAATAATAAAATTTTTAAGTTTATGTTGTGGATTATTTTGCTTCTTTTATTATAATCTATTTTTGGAAAATTATTCAATAGTATAACAATAAAAAATAGTGTTCTAAAAGTTAATATTTATTTTGGTAAATATTTATATCTTTTAGGACACTATGCTGTTAATGTTTTTAAGTACATTTAATAAATTTTAGCTTAATAATTTTTTTGCTATTTCGTTAATGGTTTTTCCATCTGCTGATGCACCTAATTTTTCTTTAGATGTTTTCATTACCATTCCTATATCTTTCATAGTTTTAGCACCAAGTTCAGTTATAATTTGTTTTAGTTTTTCTTCTATTTCTTCTGGTGATAATTGTTTTGGTAAGTATTCTTCTAATATTGCAATTTCTTGTTTTATTTGAGCTATTAAATCTTCTCGACCACTTTTTTCATAGTCTGGAATAGAGTCTCTTCTTTTTTTGGCTTCTTTTGCTATTATTTCTACAATTTGTTCATCTGTTACTTCTATTTGTTTGTCTTTTTCTACTTGTAAAATTGCTGCTCTTACCATTTGAACTACATTTTTTCTAAGTTCATTTTTTTCTTTCATTGAGTTTTTTAAGTCTTCTAATAATTTTTCTTTTAACATAATCTTTTCCCTGTATAATATAACAAACTTTATATATTGTATAAGGTTTAATATATTATACTTCCCTTTCTCCATTAATTTTATTCTTATTTCTAAAAATTTTGGTTTAATGGCAACCGTTATTTATAGAAAAATTTATGCATATATTTTATTTTTATATTAGTTTGTTATTTTACTTTGTTATTTCTATATTAGTTTATTTTTTACATAAGATGTGTCCCCAATGCGACAAACTGTCGCGTCAAGAAACGTCCCTAAAGCGACAAATAAGGGATTAAATAATCCCTTATTTTTTAGAATTTTCTTTTTCTAGCTGCCTCTGATTTCTTTTTTCTTTTAACACTTGGTTTTTCATAGTGCTCCCTTTTTCTAACCTCTTGTAATACTCCATTTCTGGCGCATTGTCTCTTAAATCTTTTTAAGGCATCTTCTATATTTCCATTATTAACTTTAACTTCTGACATTTTTATTTCCCCTCCCTTCAGTAATTACACTTCTACGTGTGGGATCTCAAACTTATTTATCCATACATTTATTATTATAACTACCTAATGTACTTTTGTCAATACTTTGTAAAACTTTTAATATGTAAAATACTAGATATTTTCTTCAATTATTTTTCAAAATCAAACAAGTCTCCTAATGGTTTTGCTTCATTAATACGCTTTATTGCTTCTGCGAATAATGCGGCTATTGATAGTATTTTTATTTTAGGTATTTGCTTTTCTTTTGGTAATGGTACCGTATTTGTAATTACTAATTCTTTTATTGGCGAATTTTGTATTCTTTCTATTGCTGGTCCACATAAAATTCCATGTGTACATGCTGCATATATTTCCTTTACTCCATGTTCTTTTAAAATTCTTGCTGCTTCTGTCATTGTTCCTGCTGTGCTTACTTCATCATCAAAAATGAGTGCAGTTTTTCCTTTTACATCTCCTATAATATTTGCTGCTACTGCTTTGTCATCATTTCCGGCTCTTCTTTTATCTATTAATGCCATTGGGCAATTAAAGTATTTTGAATATTTATATGCTTTTTTTGAACTTCCTGCATCTGTTGCAACTACTACTTTATTTTCAATTTGTTTTGTATCAAAGTATTTTTGTATAATATGTTGTCCTGTTATTGTATCACATGGTATATTGAAATATGCTTGTATTGCCGAATTATGCAAATCGCATGTTACTACTCTATTTGCTCCTGATACTTCTAAGATTTCGGCAAATAGTCTTGCTGTTACTGGTATGCGAGATTGATCTTTTTTATCTGATCTTGAATAAATAAAGTATGGTAATACTACATTTATTCTATGTGCTGATGCTCTTTTGGCAGCATCTATCATTATTAATAGCTCCATTATTCTTTCATTTACTGGCGGTTCGGTTGTTTGTACTAAAAAGATATCTTGTTCTCTAACAGATTCTTGGTATTGTACAAAGCTATTATCATTTGCAAACTTATAGTATTTTACCTTTCCCATTGGTATTTCTAGTGATTCACAAATTTCTTTAGTAAATTCTTCAGCGGTTGGACATGCAAAAATTTTTACATTTTTCATTTTTAATTTCATCCCTTTCTAAGGCTCAAATCTGGTTGAAAGATTTATTTATTTTTCAACTTTCTTCTTCCTTATAAATTAATTTATTTTTTATATAAAAGGTATAAAATTATACTTTTTATATATAAAATTCAAATCTTTTTTATTATTTAAATGTTTTTTCTATACAAAATTTAAATATTCTTTCTATATAAAATTTAAGTTTTATTTCTTTTGAAATTTATTATTTTTTATAAACTACTTAAAAAATACTAATTCTATGAAAATAAAATAAAAAACTACTTCGAAAACACTAACTCTATGAAAATATAATAATTATGCTTCATTATTATATTTAATAGTTTTTAGTTTCTAAGTAGTTTTTATATTTAATTTTTATTTGGTATTTGTATTATTGTATTTTCTTTTAAGCTTTTTTGTACGTCTATTACTCTTTGATTTGAAGATCCACTATATTTTAGTCTAGGATCTTTTAATTCTTCTTCAAATTGTCCGTCTACTAATACATCTATATATTTTAGTGCTTCTTTATCTTTTAAATCTCTATCAAATAAAAAGCCTGTCCAAGCCCATACTGTTTTATTTGGAAATTTTTCTTTGAATTCTTTTGCAAGTTTTGTTGTTCCTTCTATATTATTTGGGTGCATTGGCTCTCCTCCTAATATTGAAAGTCCTACTATTGTATCATCTTCACATAGGTTTAATACTTGTTTTATTGTATCGTCATTAAATTCTTCTCCTCCGATTGAAGTCATGTGTTTCTGGGTTAAAGCATGCTTTGCAGTTAAAAGTACAGCCTTGCATAAATATTGAAACTCTTACTCCTGGTCCGTTTGAAATATCCATTTTTCTAATTTTGTTATATCTCATTTTTATTTCCCCTTGTTCTATATTTATTTTGTATATTTTTTAAAGCCTTTAGTATTTATATATATCTTTAAATCTTTTAGTATTTATAATTTGTTTTGTATATTTTTAAATTATTTAGTTTTTATAGTTTGTTTTGTAAGTCTTTAAATTATTTAGTTTTTATAGTTTGTTCTGTATGTTTTTAAATTATTTAGTATCATATTTTATTTTTGATAGATATATTATTTTATTTCTTACTAAAAACAAAAATATAGTAATCTTTTTTATATTAAGTTACTATATTTTTGTTTTAATTGTTCTTTTGTACTTTATACTGCTTGCTTTTCTTCTGCTTTATTTGGCATTTGTGCATCTTTGTTATCTATATGTAATACTCTTTCTTTTATTTCTTGTGTTCTTCCTTTATTCCAGAATTGGCTTCCTATATATCCGCAAGTTCTTCTTGCTACATTTAAGGTGTCATGGTTTCTATTTCCACAGTTTGGGCAATACCATTCTAAATTTTCATCTATAAGTATTTCTCCATCAAATCCACATTCTTGGCAATAATCTGATTTTGTATTTAATTCTGCATACATGATATTATCATATATGAATTTAATAACTTCTATTACTGCTTCTATGTTGTTTTGTAAGTTTGGTGTTTCTACATAAGATATAGCTCCACCCGGGCTTAAACGTTGGAATTCACTTTCTAGTTTTAATTTAGAGAAGGCATCAATTTCTTCAAATACTGGTACGTGATATGAGTTTGTAATATAGCCTCTATCTGTAATTCCTTCGATTTTTCCAAATCTTTTTTGTAAACATTTTGCAAATTTGTATGTTGTAGATTCTATTGGTGTTCCATATACGCTATAATCTATTTTTTCTGCTTCTTTCCATTCTTTACATTTATCATTTAGTTTTTGCATTACTTTAAGTGCAAAGTCTTTTCCTTCTCCATTATCTGTATGGCTGTTTCCTGTCATGTATTTTACGCATTCATAAAGTCCTGCGTATCCAAGTGATATTGTTGAGTAGCCATCATGTAATAATTTATGTATGCTTTCACCTTTCTTTAGTCTTGCTAATGCTCCGTGTTGCCATAATATTGGTGCTACATCACTTGTTACTTTGCTTAATCTTTCATGTCTTGCTTGTAATGCTCTATGGCATAGTTCTAGTCTTTCTTCATATATTTTCCAGAATTTATCAATATCTTGTTTTGATGATAATGCAACATCTACTAAGTTAATTGTTACAACTCCTTGATTAAATCTTCCATAATATTTTGGTTTATTGGTTTCTGGATCTACATAAGGGGTTAGGAATGAACGACATCCCATACAAGGATAGCAGTTTCCATTTCCGTTTTTATCTATTTTAAATTCTAACATTTTCTTTTCTGAAATGTAGTCTGGTACAAGTCTTTTTGCTGTACATTTTGCTGCAAGTTCTGTTAAATACCAATATTTACTATCTTCTGTGATGTTATCTGGTTCTAGTACATATAATAGTTTTGGGAAGGCTGGGGTAACATATACTCCTTTTTCGTTTTTAAAGCCTTCTATTCTTTGTTTTAAGAATTCTTCTATTATCATTGCTAGTTCTTCTTTGTATTCTTCTGTTTCTCCTAAGTACATACAAACAGATAAGAATGGTGCTTGTCCGTTTGTGTTTGTCATAGAATTTACTTGATAATTGAAGGTTTGTACTCCATCTGCTATTTCTTTTTTGGTATCTTGTTTAGCGTATTCTATACATTGTATTTCTGTTAAGCCTCTATCTTTATATTTTTTATAATATCTATCATAGCTACTTTTTACAAATGGGGCTACATGTGATAATGATACTGTTGCTCCACCATAAGTTGATGATGTAACTCCTAGTATAATTTGTGTTGCTATTGTCATTGCTGTTAGAAATCTATGTGGTTTTTCTATCATAACTCCATTCATTATTGTTCCATTTTGCAACATGTCTTCTAGATTTATAAGTTCACAGTTTGTTAATGCATTTTGTGCAAAATAGTCTGCATCATGGAAGTGGATAATTCCTTCATCATGTGCTTCTACTATATCTTTTGGAAGTAAAAATCTTCTGGTTATATCTGTACTGGTAATTCCTGCTAAGTAATCTCTTTGTGTTGTAACAACTTTTGCATTTTTATTAGAGTTTTCATTGTTCCAATATTCGCTTTCTCCATCTATTAATTCTTTAATAGATTGATCTGTAGTGTTTGCTTTTCTTACTAAGGCTCTTGTATAACGATATGTAATATACCTTTTAGCAAGAGCATATTTATCTAACTCCATTAATTTTTCTTCTATAATATCTTGAATATCTTCTACTAAAATTCTTTTTTTGTCTAGACCTTCAACATATTCAATGATTTCATTAATATTTTCCTTAGATGCTCTTTCTTTTGGTTTTACTTCAGTATTTGCTTTGTTAATAGCTGATGTTATTTTTTCTCTATCGAAATCAACTGTTTTTCCATCTCTTTTTATTACTTGCATTTTTGTACCCCCTATTTGTTGGCTATTTTATTTGCCATACTTTTATGACTTTTTAAACCTTTTGGTTCTTTATTTTGTCATTTCTATGACTATTTTTGCCATTTTCATATTTTTGATTTTACTTTTTTGCCCCTTCATTTATTTGATATCCTTATCATAATCTAAGTTTTAAATAATGTCAAACTCTCAGTTTTTATGTACCCACAGGCAATTTTGCTTAATTTCAAGCGGGTTTGAAGTTATTGTCTTTAAAGCATTGTGTTGCTTTTCAGTCAATTTCTTTGCTGATTTTTACACAATTACTAGCTCTTATTTTTTTGCTAATTAAATATTACAATTTTATTACATTTTTGTAATACCAAAGTATTTCAGATGTTTTTTTCCATTTTTTCCTATTAAAAATTTCATATTCTTATTGATACATAAGCTATTATTGCTTTTTTTATGTTAAAAAAAGCGTCAAAAATATTTTCTTTATATTTTTTAATATTTTCAAAAATGATTTTTTTCGTTTTTTCTATTTCTCTTAATTTTTTATTTTTAGTAATTTGTTGTTTTTATTTATTTTTAGCTTTTTTTCTTTATTTTTGTTAGTGCATTTTTTGTATTTTTTATTATTTTTTAAAAAATCATTATTTTTCTTTTTGAAATTTTTTTAACGTTTTTTCATGTTTAATTTTTCTTATTTTTTGTCGTTGACTTTTTGACTGTGCTTTATTTAATCTTTTTTTGATACAATTTGATTTTTATTTTATTTTTTTATGTAATAAATTAATTGCTTTTTTTGTTTTTCATTTATATGCAAATAATTAGTTTCTTTCTTTACTTGCTTTTCATATGAAATAAGCTATTTATATTTTTACTTTTCAAATGTAATAAAAACCCCCTACTTTTTATTAAAGCAAGGAGTTTATTTTACGCGGTGCAGTGTTTTTATTTTATATTTATCTGAATTTTTGCGTAATATTATATGATATTTTACTAAATTTTATAATGCTTTATTAATAATTTTCATTATTCTTTTATTTTATGGTTTCAATGGCTTTTTCGGCAAAGCTATTGTTTATTACTTTATTATAGTCTGCTTCTTTTTCTAATTCGCCTGCTTCTTTCATTACTGTTTGAAGCAAATTAAAAGATTCTTCTTTTAATACTGGCGTATCGCTCCAAGCATCAATATCCATATAACTTTGTACAGAGGCTGTAAGCATATCTAACTTAGTATCTGGGAAAAAGTCTTTTATAACTTCTGCTATTTCAGCTGCCGTATGATTTTTTACCCATTTTTGGCCTTTATATATTGCATTTGTGAACCCTTGTATTATGTTTGGATTTTCTTCTATATAGCTTTTATTTGCGAAGTATGCTGTATATGGTATTTCTCCTGCTGCTTCTCCAACAGATGCTACTATATAGCCTGCTCCTGCTGCTTCTGTCATTGATGCTGTTGGTTCAAATAAGGTTACATATTCTGCATTTCCTCCTGCAAAGGCTCCTGCCATTAAATCAAAACTTATGCTATCATCTAATACTAGGTCTTTTTGTGGATCGATTCCATTTTGTTTTAAAACATATTCAAAGGTCATGTATGGAACTCCACCTTTTCTACCGGGAATTACTGTTTTTCCTTTTAAATCTTGCCAGCTGAAGTTATCTGTTTTGTCTCTACTAACTAAGAATGAGCCATCTCTTTGTGTCATTTGTGCGAAAACTTCTGCATAGTTTTCTTTTCCTTCGTTATAAATATATATTGATGCTTCTGGTCCTGCAAATCCTATATCGCTTTGACCTGATATAACTGCTGTCATTACTTTATCTGCTCCTTGACCTGTTGTTAATTCTATGTTTAACCCTTCTTCTTCAAAAAATCCCTTACTTATTGCTACATATTGTGGTGCATAAAATACTGATCTTGTTACTTCGTTTACTTGTATTGTTTTCTTTTCCTGTACTGGAGTTTCAGTTTGATTTCCAACTTCAGTTGCTGTTTCTTCTCCTTTGTTTAATAATAAATAAGTAGTTATTCCTACTGCCACTACTACAATAGCTAATAATGCAATAATATATTTTTTCATTTTTTTCAATCCTTTCTAATGTACAATTCTGGTTGAAAAATTGCAATTATTTTTCAATCTTTCTTCTTGCTTCTAATTTCATGTCAAAGGAGATTTATAAGTATTTTGACATGTTTTTTATATTAATTTTAAGTTTCTTTGCAATAAGCTAATTTTTATAGTAGATTTTGGGCTTATTGCAAAGTTACCTTATTTTCTTACCATTTAAGATACTTTTTCTCCCTTAAATGTTTTCTTGGCTGTTATTTTCTCTTTAGCTTTTTTTACTTTCTTTTTGATACTTTTCGCATAACAATTTTTTCTAATAGTACAATGGCTTCATATATTACAGCTGCTACAATGGCTAAAATTATAACTCCTGTCATTACTAAGTCTAGTTTAAAAACTTGGCCTCCATATACTATTAAATATCCGAAGTCCTGCTTTTGAAACTAAAAATTCTCCTGTTATTACTCCAACTAGCGATAACCCTATGTTAACTTTTAGTGAGTTGAAAAAGGTTGATATATTAGCAGGAATTACAATTTTAGTTAATATTTGAAACTTTGTTGCATTAAAGGTTTGTGCCATTTTTATTAGTTCTTTATCTGTATTTAAAAAGCCATTTAAAATTTCTAATATGGTTACAATTAGTGAAATTGCAAGCCCCATTGTTATAATAGCTCCCATTCCAGCACCTACCCACACTATAATAACTGGGCCTAGTGCTACTTTTGGCAAACTATTTAATATTACTAAAAATGGTTCTGAGACTTTTGCTAAAAATTTTGACCACCATAGTAGAATTGCAATGAATACTCCTAAAATAACTCCTGATATAAAGCCTATTAAAGTTTCTGTTAGTGTAACTCCAAGATGTTTTAGAAGTCCATTTGATGATAAATTTAGAAAAGTATCTATTATTTTTGATGGCTGACTTGTTATAAAGCTATCTATTATTTTTTTATTTGCAAGTACTTCCCAAAGTACTATAAATAATATTAAAATAGACAACTGTGTTAATATAACTAATATTTTATTTGCTCTTATTTTTCTTAAGTATTTTTTTCTATCCTCTGATATATTTTTTTCATGCATGTACATCCAGCTCCTTCCAAATGGTGTCAAAATATTTACTGAATTTAGGACTTTCTCTGCAATTAATAGGTGTTCTGTTTTCCATTTCAAAGTCAATTGTATGCACATTTTTTACAGTTGCTGGTCTTTTACTTAATACAATTACTCTGTTTGACATACTAATTGCTTCTGATATATCATGTGTTACTATTAGTGCTGTAATACCTTCATTTTTTAATATTTTGAAAATATCATTTGTAACCATGATTCTTGTTTGATAATCTAGTGCTGAAAAGGCTTCATCTAATAACAGTATTTTTGGATTTATAGCAAGGGTTCTAATTAAAGCCGCTCTTTGCCTCATTCCTCCTGATAGTTGATTTGGATATTTGTCTTTAAAATCATAAAGTCCATATTTTTTTAGCAATTCTTCTACATAAGTTTGACTTTCTTTTGTTTTCTTGCGACTTATTTCTAATCCAAACATGACGTTATCATAGATATTTTTCCATTCTAGAAGGCTATCTCTTTGTAACATGTAACCTATTCTACCTTCTACTTTTATTTCTCCTTCTGTTTTTGGTTCTAGCCCTGAAATAATTGATAAAAGTGTTGATTTTCCACATCCGCTTGGTCCTATGATGCTAACAAATTCTCCTTCATTTACACAGAAATTTATATCTTTTAAAGCCTCTATTTCTCCATTTTTTGCTTGGTACTTTTTGCTTATATTTTTTAGTTCTAATACTTTTTTCATAAGTACCTCCTAATTATTCAATTTATCATAGTATAATTTATGATGGTAGACATAATTTTGTGTATGTTTGGTTTTAAAAATATTTATTATACTTTTTTAAATATTTATTATACTTTTTATAAATTTATATTTTGTGAATTGTAACTTTAAAAATTTATGTATTTATCGCATTCTTATCATTTGTTTTGGATATATTAGATTTGGATTTTTAATTCTATTTAGCCTTACTAAGTTTGCAATTGTGGTATTATTTTTCCTTGCTATATTCCATAAAGAGTCTCCTTTTTGTACTGTGTAAATAATATGGCCACAGTCATGGCATATAGAAGGGGTTTGTTCATTGTTATTATCTGCTTCATTATCTGGTATAATTAAATTTGCTCCTGCATAAATTAAGTTTGGATTTTTAATATTGTTTAGCTTTACTAATTCTTCTACTGTTGTGCCATATTTTCTTGCTAAGCATGATAGGGTATCTCCTTTTTTTATTTTTATTGTTTTGGTTTTTGTTGGGTTTTCTGGCTGTTCTGGTTTATTTGGTTCTTCTGGCTCACTTGGATTTTCTGGTTCTTCGGGTTTGGTTGGTTCTTCTGTGGGTTCCGGCTTTGGTAGCTCTGATGTGTCTGACAAAAATATTTCTTTTGTGTATTTATCTCTATCTACATAGGCATCTATTCCTTCTATTTCTCCCACATCTGTGTATTGCCAGCCTACCCATGAATTCCAAGTTCCACTGTTTTCAGGTGCTTCCACTTCATATTGTGCTATCCATAATGGATAGTTGGTAATTTCTCCGTTCCATATATTACTTGCTGTAGATGCATTACTATATAGTACTACTTCTTTTTTACTTAACTCTTCTACTCTTTTTAAAAATGCTAAACCTATTTTATTAATTTCTTGTTTTGTGAGGTTTCCAAAGCTTTCAAAATCCATTGCGAGTCTACAATCTGCTATTTTTCCAGATAATGTAGAAACAAAAAATTCTGCTTGTTTTTTTGCTTGTTCTTCGGTTCTTGCTGTTACATAATGATAAAATCCTACTTTTAAATTATTCTGCTTTGCTTTTTCATAGTTTCTTTCAAATAGTGGATCTACAAAATTTGAACCTTCGCTTGATTTTATATAAACTATTTCTATTCCTGATTTTTTTACTTTTTCATAGTCTATATTTCCTTGATATGTACTTACATCAATTCCTTGATATATTTCATCACTTGATGGACCAAATGCAAATATTGGTACTGGTAGTATGTAAGTTATAAAGACAAAGGTTAATAAAAATATAAAGCTTATTTTTAATGATTTTTTCCTATACATTAATAAAACTCCTTTCATTTTTTATATATTTTATGAAAGAAGTGTTAGTTTGTTATTGTTTTTAGCTATTTTATTTGTTTTATATGGTTTAAATAAAACTTATTTTTGTTTTTATAAATTTCTATTACATCAAATCTTATATATTTATTTTCTAAATGATGTAAATATATATAATATTTAGTGGCCTTCCATATATGCTTTTGCTTTTCTTGTGTTACTGCTTCTGCGGGTCTTCCATAATGAAAGTTTTGCCTTGTTTTTACTTCTATAAATACATATTCTTCTTTTTCTTTAGCAATAATGTCTATTTCTCCTTGTTTGCATTCAAAATTTCTTTGTATTATTTTATAGCCTTTATTTTGCAAATATTTTGTGGCATATTCTTCTCCTTCTTTGCCAAGTTCATGTCTTTCATACATTTTTTATTCCTCAACTTTTTAATTTTCTTTTATAGTTTTATTTTCTACAAACTAAATTTATTTTTAATTTTTTTATATTTAGTTTTTCTGTGTATTTTTTATTTAATTTTTTATTTAATTTTTTATTTATGTTTTTATTTATGTTTTATATTCAAATGTTTTTTATAGCTTTGTTATTTTTAATAATTTTCAGTTCAATATTTATATTTTTCTAATTAATGCTAAACTTTTTCATTATTCTAATATATTTGTTTCCCGGAAGATTTTTAATTAAGCCTTCTATTTCTAAAATGCATAAAGCTTCTGAAATTTCTGTAATTGGCTTTTTAGTTAGTTTAATTAGTTCATTCATTGAAATGGGTAATTCTCCTATATATTTATATATTTCTTGATATTTTATTGTATTTTGTTCTTGATTTAGTTGTTGATTTTGTTGTTGTTTTAGTTTTTGATTTTTGTGTTGGTTTTGTTGTTGTTGTTCTTCTTCTGCTTTTTGTGTATTTTTTTCCTTATTTTTTTCTATTTTTTGTGTTAGCTTTTGATTTTCCTCTATATTTTCCATATACACATCTACAATATCTTGTGGACATGTTACTAAATTTGCTCCTTGTTTTATTAATAAATTAGTGTTATAGCCTGTTTTTTCATCTATTCTATTTGGTATGCAAAATAAGTTTTTTCCTTGCTTTAGTGCATGTTTGGCTGTTATGGCTCCTCCGCTCCCATATCTTGCTTCTACTAATAATACTCCTACTGATAGTCCACTTATTATACGGTTTCTTTTTGGAAAGTTTTCTTTGCTTTTTTGTGTTTCTGGTGGATATTCTGTTATAACGCATCCGTTATTTTCAAGTATTTTTTTATATAAATAATAATTTTCTTCTGGATATATATTGTTAAATCCGCTTCCTAAAACTGCTATTGTTTTTCCTACTTCTTCCATAGAATAAATATGGGCTATAGTATCTATTCCAACTGCTAAACCACTTATAATTGTAAAGCCTTGTTTTGAAAGTTCTGATGCAAATAATTTTGCACACTTTTTGCCATATTCTGTTGCCATTCTGCTTCCTACAATTGCTATAATTTCTTTGTTTAGTAAGTTTTTATTTCCTTCTATGTATATTTTTTGAGGCGGATTTTTTATTTTTAGTAATTTTTTTGGATAATTTTTATCTTCTTTTTCTATTATTTTCATTTTTTAGTCCTTTTTATTTTTTATTATATAGGTAATTGTATTTTTTAATGAATCTTCCATATAAAACAAGATTAATCTTCCTAGTTTTCCATTGCAAAGCAAACGATTTTTTTATTATATATTCTTTAATTTAAAAGGTTTGTAATTTTTTTAGAAACTAAAAATTTATTAATTTGTAATTTTGAAATTAATTATACTTGTATATAAGCATATTTGAATAAAAGTATAATTTTAATTTTTCCAATATTTTTTATCTAAATTTCTATAACCTATTGCTTCTGCTATATGGGATTTTTGTATTTGTTCTGAAGCTTCTAAATCTGCTATTGTTCTTGCTACTTTCAATATTCTTCCATATGCTCTAGCACTTAAACCTAATTTATTAAAAGCTATTTCTAAGATATTTTTACTTTCTTTATCTAACTTACAATATTTTTTTATTAAACTTGGTGTTAAGCTAGAGTTAGAATATATTTTTTCTTCTTTGTATCTAGCTCTTTGAATTTCTCTTGCTTTATTTACTCTTTGCTTTATTTGCTGTGAGGTTTCTACTGGTTCTTCGTTTTCTAATTTTCTATATTTTACAGGAGTTACTTCTATTTGAATATCTATTCTATCTAACAATGGACCACTTATTTTTCCCATATATTTAGTAATTTCTTGCATACTACAAGTACACTCTTTTTCTGAAGAGCCATAATATCCGCATGGGCAAGGGTTCATTGAGGCTACAAACATAAAATTGCATGGATATGTTAAACTTCCATTTATTCTGCTAATTGTTACTATTCCATCTTCTAATGGTCCTCTTAATACTTCTAAGGTATGCTGATTGAATTCTGGAAGTTCATCAAGAAATAATACTCCATTATGTGCTAAACTAATTTCACCCGGTTTGGGACTTTTTCCACCTCCTACAAGTGATGCAGATGAGATTGTATGATGCGGTGAGCGAAATGGTCTATTTATAATTATTGGGACATCTTCTTTTAAGGTTCCTGCTATGCTATGTATTTTGGTGATTTCTAAGGCTTCTTCAAAGCTTAGGTCCGGTAAAATTGATGGTATTCTTTTTGCTATCATTGTTTTTCCTGATCCAGGACTTCCTATTAATAAACAGTTATGCCCTCCTGCTGCTGCAACTTCTACAGCTCTTTTTACATTTTCTTGCCCTTTTACTTCTGAAAAATCTAGCGAATATTTTTCTCCATTTTCTAGGCATTCTTCCCAAGTGATGTGATTTGGGGTAATTTTTATATCATTATTAAGATAATGTACTACTTCGCTTAGGTCGTAGGCTCCTAAAATTTCAATTCCATCTATTATTGAAGCTTCTTTTACATTTTGTTTTGGCATTATTATTTTTTTTATTCCCTGTTTTTTGGCTTCTATGCATATTGGTAAAGCTCCATTAATTGGGTTTAAGTTTCCATTTAAAGAAAGTTCTCCTATCATTAAAATATCTTGTGTTTGTTTTGTATAAATAATATCTATGCTTTTTAATATTCCTATTGCCATTGGTAAGTCGTAAATTGAACCTTCTTTTTTTATGTTAGCTGGTGCTAAGTTTATTACTATTTTTCTGCTAAATAGTTCATAACCAGAGTTTTTTATGGCTATTTTTATTCTTTCTTTTGCTTCTTTTACACTGGTATCTGGAAGTCCTACTATGTCCCAAGATGGCATTCCTGCAGATACATCTACTTGTACATCTATTAAAAAGCCTTCTAACCCACGTAAGGCCATAGTTTTTACTGTTGATAACATTTTTATGCTCCTCATATAATATGCTTATATATTTTTTAAACATATTCTTTCTTTTAAATTTTTATATTCTTATATTTTTAGATTTTTGTATTTTTAGATTTTTATATTTTTGAATTTCAAATATAAAGGATTTAATTTTAAAAAATTTGAATTTAATATTTTTAATTTTATTTTTTAATTTAATTTTTTAGTTTATATTGTGCTTTTATTTAAAATGTTTTGATATAATTTTATTGATTTGCTTTTTTAGATTAATTTAATAAATAGGTTACTGATTTTATAATTTTATTCTTATGAAATAAGCTTTATAAATTTATTTAATCAATTTTTTAGTGAAATAATTAATATTTAGCATTATTAAAATATTTTTTATATAGAATAATTAATACTTGACAATTATTAAAATAATTTTTACATAGAATAATTAATACTTAGCATTATTAAAATAATTTTTATATAGAACAATTAATATTTAATGATTATTAAAATAATTTTTATATAAAATAATTAATATTTAGTTTTCTTGAAATAAATAATATATAATTTTGTTTTAAAAATCAATAGTTTTTTTATTTTTTTGTTAAATTTATGTGATTTTTTTAATTTTTATTGTTGTTTTGCAATTATTCGACTTTTTTCTACGGCATTTGACATTATGTTTTTTACTTTGCTATCTATTTTATTTTTTATTTTCTCATTTTGTTATCATTATATATATTACTTTTTTATTTTCTCATTTTGTTGTTATTTTATATATTACCTTTTTATTTTGTAGGACATTTTTTCTTATAATAAGGTTAGTTTTCCTCCACATATTCCACATCTATACTTTTTTATTAGGTTTTTATTAAATCTTTTTCTATAAATTGTTTGCCCGCAATTTTTGCATACTATTTTATATTTATAGTTATTTTCTTCTTTAAACTCAATATTGCTTGCTATATAATCCGCTTCTTTATTTCCCTTTGTTGTAATATCATAGCCTAATTTTGTGTTTATATAGTTAGCATATTTTTTAAATTCTTTTCCATGATTGTTGCAAAAAGGAATGCAGTGTATAATTTCATGCATTATTGTATTTTTTATAATGCTATTATTTAACTGCATTACCCATTTGCTAATTTCTATATGATGAACATTAAATTTTTCATATTTAATAATTTTGTGACGTCCTACTTTTTGTATTACTTTATAATTTTGGTCTGGATTTTCTTGTTTGCAACAGCCATATCTTTTGTTATTTCTTGCTGAAATTTTGATATCTATGGTTCCTATTATTTCTTTATTTTGTATATTTAGTCCTATACTTTCAAGTTCTTGTATGCATTCTGTATATAGCTTATTTAATTTTTCTTCTGGCATTTTCATCCCTGCTTTTATAGTTATTAATTTCTTATTTTATTTCTTGTTTTTCTTTTAATAAGTCTCTTATCTCTTCTAACAATACTGTGTTTGGATCTTTTGTAGGTTCTTCTACTGGTTGTTCTTCCTTTTTAGTAATTTTTTTCATTAATTTTACAATAAAGAAAATGCAAATTGCTATAATTAAAAAATCTATTACATTTTGTATAAAGTTTCCATATTTTACAGTGGCCTCTCCTATTTTTATGCTTAAATTTGAGAAGTTTATTCCTCCTATTATTACTCCTATTATTGGCATTAGTATATCATCTACTATTGATGATACTATTTTTCCAAATGCAGAACCTATAATAACACCAACTGCTAGGTCTATTACATTTCCTTTTGCTATGAATTTTTTAAATTCTGATACTGTTTTTTCTCCTTTTTTTATTATTTCTTCCTTTTCTTTTTTTAGGTCTATTTCTTCCTTTAAGTCTATTTTTTTCTTTAGATCAATTTCTTTTTTAAAATTATTTTCTTTTTTCATTTTTTTGTACGATATACCTTAATATATCTTTTGCTCCTTTCTTGCTACTTTTATTTTTATGATTTATATAACAATATCAAGTTTTTTAAATTTTGTCAACATAATTTTTATTTTATGTTTATTTACTATTCTTTCTACTAATGGTTACAAATATTTAACAGTTCTTGTATGCTTTCTTTTATTTTACTTAAATCAACAAAAAATATATTTACACAAACTTCTCCATTATTATCAATAAATTTTATTGGTTCTTTGGGCTCTATATATTCATTTTTTGGATATAATAAGTATACTTCTGAGGTTTCGTATTTTTTTGCATAGGCATACATTTGATACATATCTAATTGAGATATTCCATAGTTTTCTTTTTCTTCTAGGCGTTTCCATTTTGTATCCATTATTATTGTGCTTCCATCTTTTCGTTTTATAACTAAATCTGGCTGCAGAGCAAATTTTGTGAAAAGATATTTACTTTTATCTTGTACTTTTACTTCAAAATTTTCAAATATACTTTTTACATTTTTGGCAACATAACTTTCAAATACTTTTTCCATTGGAAATAGTAAGGCTCTTGAAAAGTTTTTACCTGAAAATGTTGTAAAACTTTGATTTAATAAAAATATTTTTGACCATTTCATTAAAATATCGTAATCTTTTGTATTTCTGTCTATTATTACCTTTGAAAAATCTTTATCATAATTTTCTGACACATCTACAGCTTCAAAAATTAATAAAAGTTGTTTTATTTCTTTTATATTTTGTGTACTTTTTGATATTTTTTGAAGCTTAAGCAGGGTTGTTTTTATAATTTTATTTTCTGGTCTATTTACACTATATTCATCAAATTTCATAAAAAATTTTTCTTTATGTACTGTATTAATTCTTATATTTTTATTTACTTCTAATTTTCCTTTAAAGTATGGTATGTTTTCTTCTATTTCTACATAAGATGATTTTATTCCTTTTTTTACAAGTTGCTTTACTTCTTGTATATACATATTTATAAAAATTTCATATAAATTCATTTTGTCTATGTTAAGGTTTGCAGTGGTAAATACTTTACTTGGAAAATCGTGCATGCTTTTTATCATTTTTATAAATATTCTTTTAGTGTCTTCTTCTTTTTCTTCTCCTAATGAGATTTTTGGTAATATTTGAAGTTGAAATCCACTTTTTAATTCTATAAGACCGACATAGTTTTTAACTTTTATTATATTACCTATATTACGCCTGTATTCTACTTTCATAAAGTCTAGAATGTCACTATTTTCTTCACTTGCATTAAATTCATATATAAATTTTGTAAGTTCTTTAAAGGTGCTTTCTTTTATATATACGTATTTATTTTTGTTGCTATCGTATTTATTATCATTTTTATACTCTTCATTACATGTGATTATATCAAATTCTTTTACTTCCTTCATGTGTTCACCATCTTTTATTTATATATTTTAAATTCCATTTCTTTCTCGCTTCGCTCAAAGGCACACATAGAAATGAAAGATTGATTTCTTTCAAACTAATATAACTTCCTTCATGTGTTCATCATCTTTTATTTATATATTTTAATATAACTTTCACTTGAATTTAAGGCTTCTTCTTGAATTGTATATTTTTCTTCTGGTAAATCTATATCTGTAGGGACATTAAAAAGTTCTGTTATATTTATTTTTTCTTTTTTTACAAAATCTTCACCTAATATTAATTGAATTTTTGCATAGTCGTCATAAAAGTATTCTTTTAATAATGGTATTAGTTTTTTCTTAAATATATTTGCTAAATCTTTTAGGGTTGGCTCTTGCTTCTTCTTTAATTCCATAAAAATAGCATGTCCTATTGTATGATCTCTATCATATAAAACTTCTATTCTTTTGTTTATTGTATCTAGCATTTGAGCAACATCAATTTCACCTACTTTTATGCCCTTTAGTGTATTTGTTTCAGGCATCATTTCAATAAATTGAAATCTTCTTCTGAGTGCTGTATCCATAAGTGCAATTGACCTATCTGCTGTGTTCATTGTTCCTATTAAATAAACATTATTTGGTACTCCAAATTCTTTTTTTGAATATGGTAATTTGACTTGATATTCTTCTTCCTCTCCAAGTCTTTTTGTAACTTCTATTGATGTTATTAATTCTCCAAATATTTTTGATATATTTCCTCTGTTTATTTCATCTATAATAAATACATAATTTTGATTTTCATTATTTTCGTTTTTTAATATGTTTTCACAAAATTCCTTAAATATTCCCGGTTCTATTTTATATTTTATTTCTTTACTGCTTTCAGCTTCTAAGTTGCTTTCTGTTTTATTCTTGTTGCTGCTTTCAGGTTCTAGGTTTATTTCTGTTTTACTTTCGTCAATGTTTTCTGGTTCTAAGTTTATTTCTGTTTTATTTTCGTTAGTGTTTTCTGTTTCTGCGGCATTTTCTGCCTTATTTTCGTTATTGCTTTCTGTTTTATTTTGTTTGCTGTCTAACATTACAGGTTTTATTCCTTCTATAAATTCTTCATATCCATATGATTGATGGAAAGTTGTAAATTCTATTCTTCCTTCTTTTTTTAGCTCTTTATATCTTTCCATTACTTTTTCATAATCATTATTTTTAACTTCTTCGAAACTTTTTTTATCGCAAATTGCTACTGCATAAATTGCTGTATTATATGTTTTTCCTGTGCCCGGAGGGCCATATAATATCATATTTTTATCAAATTCTTCTGTTTCTATATTATTTTCCAATTTAGCAAATACTTCCTCCTTTTTTAAATCATCTACTATATATTCATAATATGGTAACAAACTTTCTACTGCTTCAAGCATTGTTTCTATACATTTTTCATTGCTTAAATCTTCATCCCATTCTAATACTCTACTGATTTGAACTTTTTTATATTTGCCTTCTTGGTGATGTTTTATTACCTCTTCTTGAGGCTCTTTGATAATTGCATTATTTAATGAAATATATACTAAATTTTTATCAGTATTTATTGGCAATTCTAAATGCTTATGATATTTTTCCATTTCTCCTTTTATTTTTGAGGCTTCTGCATCATGTATTTCTAAACTAAATCTAAATCTACTTTTTTCTCTTGTATCAGATGGCTCTGCAAATAAAGATATACTTTCTGGCCTATCCTTTTTATCTTCTCTTTTTAATTGTATCCAAAGATAATCTCTCATGATTTGCCCTGATTGATTTAGCCAACTATTTGGGCCATCTTTTACTAAGCCAAATTTTTTGTTACATATTTTATACATTTTTTCAAATTCTGCTGTAGCTTTTCTTCCTGCCTTTGCTTTTTCTTCCATTTCTGCTTCATTTTCTTCTGTTCTTCCATTTTTGATATATTTTTCTCCTGCATATTTATCAAGATATTCTAATATTCCTATACAATCTACTTTTTCATCTATTTTGTATACATTATTATTTATTATTTCTTTATATTCTTTGTTTACAAAATCCCATAATTCTTTTACTTTAATAGTTCCGGTATTTATAGGCAAATTGTCTTCCATATTTATATTTTCTGGCATTGTTTTATTTCCATCAAATTCATTTGGTGCAGCTAGCCTACGTTTAGAGCCTATTGCTCTTAAATATGAATGTGTTTTTCTATTACTATCTCCACAGCACCATTCACTAATTCTTGCAAATTGAACTTCTGCATTTGCTAACGTTTGTGCTCGCTTTTTTATTTCTCTTTGTGTAAAATACATATCTGCAATTGTTGCCTTTGGATTTTCTTTATATTTTTCATATGACAAAATCGCTGCTGCTAACCATATAGCATCTGTGACATCGTATTTTTTTATTTCTAAATTTTCTTCTTCCATTTTTTCTATCATTCCTTCTAAATTACAAATCTGTTTTGAAAAAATTAAATTTTCGCTAGGAAAATGAGTTTGAATTTTATAAGCATACTTTTGCACGTTAAGTAAATTTAAAATGATGTTTGGTATTGCCAAAATTGTAATTCTTTTTCAAGCTTTGCTCTTGATTTTATATTTTTTTATATAAAACTTATATCATAAAATTTACTTTTACTCAATAAAATTCTAAAAAAATTATTTTTAATTACATATGTGTTGTTATGAGAATTCAATTAGCTATTTTTGAAGAATTTTGAGTTTGACATTTTACCACCTCTTATACTATATATTACTTTATAAATTTTTGCATATTGTTCAATAATAAATTGTACCTGTCTTTTGTATTTTCATTTTTATTACAATATTCTCTTATTACTTCTTCATTTGGTTCATATTTAATATCAATATTATACAAATCAAATTGATCTCTGGTTAAGTCAATATAATGTCCATTTATTTTATTAAAATAGTGTGTTCCTCCACCATTTACTCTTATTTTGTGAATTGTTCCTCCAAACAAATCATACACTATAGTAGCAGTAATTGCACATTGTCCATAAGTTGGATCATTGTCCTTTTCATAATCGGCTTGTGAACTTGGATATGCTGTATTTTTCTCCCAAGATTTAAGCAATACTTCAAATAAATCATTTAATGTTTTTATTTTTTCATATTCATTATTAATTGCTTTGATTTCATCTCCGTATTCTTCTCCATAATAATAAATATTTCTTCCACTTATTGTTTTAAATCTGCCTACGTTTCTTGCAAATACTTCATTGTCCAAATTATATGGTTCGCAATCTTCTACTACTTTAAAAATATCTTCTGTAGCCTTATTCAAAGATTTATATATTTCTTCCATATAAATTCCCAATATTCTTTGCTTTGCATCACTATCATCCAATAATAATTTATATAATTCTCTATTATGATCATAACCTTCTTCAAGTGCTTTATCTACACTTCTATAATAAGCGAAATTAAAATCTTTATATTCATTAACCCTTGCACTGTTTTTTAACTCTTGATTATGCATTAATATATCTTTAATTTGTACCAATGATGAGTGTGCTAATTTTGAATCAATATTAATTCCTTTTTCAAGATTTATTTCTTCTATTATTTCTGCTAACTTTTTCATTTGTTCCATTTCTACAGTTACAGGTCTTGGATTTATGTATTTAATTTCTGGCTTTGCATCAACAGTTTGTGTTCCCTTAGGAATAACATACTCACCTGTTTTTTTCTGTTCTAATCCAGATATATCAACAGCTTTTACCACATTGAAATCGACTTTAATTCCTTTTACATCAAATTCTTTATATAGTACAGTTAAATAATTATATTTTTTATGCAAATCAACGTCTTCAAATGCGGTAGCTTGTATTAAAAATCTGTAAAATTTATTAAAACTACCAATATTCTTTTTTATTTCTACTTGTTCTTTTAAATCTCTTGACTTTATTTTGTTTAGAGCTTTATCAATTAAACTTTCCATTTTTACTTTATCAGTAATTCTCTTTTTCTCTTTATAAGCATATTCATTAAATGCTAAAACATCTGCATAATCCATAAAATTATATGTATCAACTTTTCCTATTAAATCATATACAACTTCTGGATTTAAACTTTCTGCTAGTATAGTTCCGTCATAATAAGGTTCAAATGCTCTCTTAATATCTTCATAACTATTCTTGAAATCTAATATAAATGTCTGTTTATTAAATGGCGGACATATTCTGTTTAATCTCGATAAAGTTTGAACAGCTGCTATCCCACTTAATTTCTTATCTACATACATTGCAACTAACTTAGGTTGATCAAATCCTGTTTGATACTTATTTGCAACTAACAATACTTGATAATCATCTTTATCGAATTCTTCTCTTAGTGCATTTTCTGGTATTTTATTCATTCCTACTTCACTATACTCTTGTCCATCTACTGTTACTTTTCCAGAGAAAGCAACTAATGCTTTTATATCCCCGTAATGATGAACATTTATATATCTTTCAAATTCATTTCTATATCTAACAGCTGCTTCTCTAGAAGATGTTACAACCATTGCTTTTGCTTTTCCACCAAGTTCTCTCATAATGCAATTTCTAAAGTGTTCTATTATAATTTCAACTTTTTGACCAATATTAGTTGGATGCATATCAACAAATCTATTTATCTTTTTCTTTACAACACTTGCAAACACGTCTGGATTTTCTTCCATCTTTTTTGTCAATTCATAATATGTTTTATATGTTGTATAATTAGTTAATACATCTAGTATAAATTCTTCTTGAATAGCTTGTTTCATTCCATAAATGTGAAATGGTGCAGACTTTCCATCTGCATTCATATTACCAAATAATTGCAATGTTTGTTTCTTTGGTGTAGCAGTAAATGCAATCATTGAAATGTTTTTTTGCTTTCCTTGTTTTGCTATTTCATCTAATATTAAATCTTCCACAGAGTCGTTTTCTTCATCCTCGTCAGATAATACTTCTGTTACAGCTGCCATATTTTTACCAGATGTTGAAGAATGTGCTTCATCTATTATTATTACAAAACTCTTATCTAGTATATTTTTGGTTTCGTCCAAAATATATCTAAATTTTTGTATTGTAGAAACAATAATTTTGGTATTGCTTTTTAAGCTTTCAGCTAAATCTGCTGACGTACATTTTTCATCCATTACCTTAATTAATCCCTGTTTATGATCTATGGCAGTAATAGCATTTTGTAATTGTTGATCCACTACAATTCTATCTGTAATTATTAAAACAGAATCAAATATATTTTTTTCTTTTAAATCATGAAGAGATTGTAATCTATGTGCAAGCCATGCTATAGTTTTCGTTTTTCCACTTCCCGCACTATGTTCTATTAAATAATTCTTTGCAGTTTTATTTATTCTTATATCATCAACTAATTTTCTAATAGCATCTAATTGATGATATCGTGGGAATATAACACTTTCTTTTGTCTTTAATATTCCTGTAACTGGATCTTCCTTTTTTTCAACTTCCACGAATATGAAATTTTTAATTAAGTATAGGATAGTATCTTTTGTTAATATATCTTCCCACATATAGCATACATTCAATTTATTTTCTACATGAGGATTTCCTTTTCCTCCATCTTCTGTTCCTTTATTAAAAGGTAAGAAATATGAAGATTTTCCATTTAATTTTGTACACATATATACTTCTTTTGTATCCATTGCAAAATTAACTAATGCACCGCTTTTAAATGATAATAATCTAGTGTTACAATCTCTTTCATTTTTATATTGTTCAATTGCATTTTCAAAGTTTTGGCCAGATTGATTGCTCTTTAATTCAATAGTAATAACTGCTATACCATTTAAGAAAATTACTAAATCTATTCTTTCATCATCTTTATGATTAATTTCTTCCATAACTGAAAATATATTTTTCTTGTATAATTCATTTAACTCTTCATTGAATGTAGTAGCTGGTTTATCATACATTAAATCTAGACTAATATTATTATCAAAATATATACCATTTTTAAATCTGCTTATTAGACTGCTATTTTTTTTCGTGATCTCATTATTTATTCTTTTTATTATTAGATTATCTGCATCATCACCATATATTTCTCTTATGTTTTTTATTTTATCAGGTTGAGTATCTTCTAAGAACTGTAATAGTAACTCTGTATCCATAGCATAAATTGGATTATAATATTTTTTACTATCTCTTTCTATGAATTTATTCTTTTTAACTAAATAATCTATAATATATCTTTGATAATCATATCTTTCTTTAAAAAAATTATCCATATAATTCCTCAGCTCCTTTCACTCTCCTTTTACCTGTTACATATTCATATATTAGTGATTTCTTATATTGCTTCATTTTCTCTATTTGCTGTTGTTTATCTTTAATCAAAACATCTATTTCTTCACATTTTTTATCTAAGTAATCTACTATTTTTTGTTGTTCTTCTACTGGTGGAATCAATATTTTTATCGTTTTTACATCCTCTTTATTTAATTTAGGTTGAGCTGATGATGTAGCTTTCATAATTAATTGCTCGGAAACATATTTAGCATTTCCTAAATAATATAAATACTTGTTTAACATTAAATTATTTGTTTTTAATAAATACATATTAGGTCCTAATGTAGCAGGCATATTAACTTTAGGCATTATGCAGAATAAACCTGCATATGCTCCTACATTTGCCACTAAAACTTCATTTCCATAAAGACTTGATTTTTTTAAATATTTGTATGAATCTTCATTTACATATATACCAGGATTTTCTAGATTTTCTCTTAAATCTGTTAATCTTACTAATCTAGCATAACTTTCATAATCTAAATACTCGATATTATTTGCTAAGTCTTGAAATGAACCATTTACTGTA
>CANRKF010000008.1 GCA_947631145.1 uncultured Clostridia bacterium
TTTTACAGAGGAGGTTCTACTACATATTGTGCAGGAGGAAAATGGTGTATAAGGCATGATCACTCAGACTACAAATCTGTAGAAAGAATTAAAGGCTTTTTTAATTTTGCAGTAAGAGTAAATAAAAACGGTGTACATGTAGATGATGGAGAAACAGGTGGGGGTTCAACAACAGAACCAACGCCAGAAGGTCCACAGAAAAATGCAATAGCAAAAGAGTATGGAAAAAAGCAAGGAGCAAATACAAAAGTATCAGATGAAAATCCAGCTGGAGAAAAAGACATGTGGATACCACAAGGATTTACAGTATTAGATCCTGAACAAAACAAAGATATAAAATATAAAGATGAAAATAATCCAAAAATAAATGAAGGAATAGTAATATCAGACTCAGTAGATAGTACAGGAAAAAGTACAGGAAATGAATTCGTATGGGTGCCAGTAGAAAATATAAATGACATGGTATATTGCCAAGATCATCCAAATGATGGCACAATAAGTTACAATGGAGCAGAAAATAAATTAGAATGTTCACAGTGTAAAACTACAGGAACGCAAGAAACCAAACTTGCAGGGAAACTGTATGCTGATTCTTCTTCAGATAACGACTTCGACGAGAATAGTCCTCAAATAGGTTATAATACATCAGCAAAAGATGATTATTTAGACATAAGAGAGCCAGATGTTTTAACGGGATGGGGTTATAATGCTGGTAAATTTGATGACAATGCAGAAAATTTAAAAATAGTATTAAAAAATTATATAGATGGAAATGATGAGAATACTTTTAAAGATCAATTACAACAAGAATTTAATGAAATGGCAGAAAGTGTAGGAAAGTATAAAGGATTTTACATAGGAAGATATGAAACAAGTAATTTAAGTAATGATGGAGCAACATATGACGATGTCACACAAGGACAAGTAGTAAAAACAACAGAAGAAAATAACAAAATAAGTAATGCAAATTGGTATAGACAATATGTAAGTAATAAGAAAATAGGAAGTAGTTATATAGGTGTAGCAACAACAGGTATGATATGGGGAAGTCAATGGGATGCAACAATGAAATGGTTTTTAAATTGTGGTGGAGAAACTGCAGAATTTGTAAAAGATGCAACAGGTAAAGGAAACTTTGAAAGCGATGTGTGGTTGGGTACGTTGTTAATCCCTACGGGTTCTAATGGAGCTTATGCAGTAAATAACATATATGATATGGCTGGAAATGTTCTGGAATGGACTATGGAATGCGAGGGTGGTGATGGGTTGACACACGATGCGTCACAATTTCGAATTGCAAGAAATTCCCTAGGGACGTGTTTCAAGAGAAGAATCAGTTCCCCTAATGACGCTGATAGAGAATGAGGTTCTCGAACAATTAAGTATTTAAATAAGTAACTTATTTGGATGATATTGTTAGCTCCAAAGTGAGGGTAATAGAAAACACTATAGATAGGGTTGTTCCTCAAGGGAAAATGTATTTAGCCAGGGAATGGTAGAAATGCCTAATTCTACTCGACGTTCGTCAAGTAAAAATTTGTATAAACCCCACCTTGACTTTTAATAAAATTATAGTATAATAGAAGTATAGTAAAAATGAAGGAGATAAGCAAATGATAGCAAAAATTTGGAAAAAAGTATTATTATTTGTTTTAATTATAGCCTGTTTATTTAATATAGTTAACAAAATAGTTCATAAAGCATCAATGAAAGAAGAAGTAAGCGCATCAGCACAATATGTACAAGAAAAATTAAAAAGTGAACAAAGCATCAATCAATAATTAAGCAAAAAGAAAATAAATGTAAAAGTAAGAATAAATTAGTAATTAAAAAATATAGGCTAAATAAAAAATTAAATACAATTAAAAAATATATCCATAAAAAATGCAAATTAAAAGCTAAAATACTTGAAATTAAAATAAAACTATGTTAAAATAAATAACAGTGTTTATGAATAAATAAAGGAGAGGTGAATACAAAATGAAAGAAGGAATACATCCAAACTATACAGAAGCTACAATCACATGCGCTTGTGGAAACGTTATGAAAACAAATTCTACAAAAGCAGATATGAAAGTTGATGTTTGTTCAAAATGTCATCCATTCTGGACAGGAAACTTAAAAAGAGAAACAACTGGTGGTAGAGCAGATAAATTTAAGAAGAAATATGGAATTCAATAATACAATTATTTTTTCGAAATTTATATTAAATTTATATTAACTAAAAGTAGCAAATAAACCAATATTAATAACTAAAACCAAAACTTTTAATCAAAAAGAAATTAAAAAAATTAGTATAAAATATTCACTTTTATACTAATTTTTTTATGACATTTTTGCTATTGCCAAAACCTTTAAACTATTATAAAATATATAAGTATTTATATGGCCGTATAACACTTAACCTTATAATTTATTAATTAAGAATTATGAACATTTAACTTTATAAATTATTAATTAGAAATTATGAATTACTTAACTTTATAATTTATAAGAAAAATACAAATATAAATTATATTCAATAGCCATAACAAATTGGAGGAATTAAAATTGACTAAAATAGAAGTAAAACAAGAATTAGAAAACATAGAAAAAGTTGCCAAAATAAATGAAGGAAAAAATTTAAAATATAGCATTTTAACAATGGGATGCCAGCAAAATGAAAACGATTCAGAAAAATTAAGTGGCATTATAGAAAAAATGCATTATACCAAAACAGAAAACTTATCAGAAAGTGATTTAATAGTATTTAATACCTGCTGTGTTAGAGAAAATGCAGAAGATAAATTATTTGGAAAGTTGGGCGAAGTAAAAAAATATAAAGAGGAAAAAGGAACCATTATTGCAATAGGTGGTTGCATGATGCAAGAAAAGCATATTGTAGAAAAATTAAAAGAAAGCTATCCATTTTTTGATATTGTATTTGGAACACACACGCTTCATAATTTCCCAACAGATTTATTAAAAGTATTAGAAAATAGAAAAAGAATAGAAGATATTTTAGATATAGATGGAGAAGTTATAGAAGGTTTACCCATAAAAAGAGAAGATAACATCAAAGCTTCTGTAACTATTATGAATGGATGCAATAATTTTTGTAGTTATTGTATAGTACCATATGTAAGAGGAAGAGAAAGAAGTAGGCTTCCAAAAGATATTCTAGAAGAAATAAAAGGTTTAGCAAAAGAAGGCTATAAAGAAATAACTTTACTTGGACAAAATGTCAATTCATATTTAAAAGTAGAAAAAGAAAAGAATATCTTTTTTGAAGAATATGAAGGTGTAAATTCTTTTGCAACACTACTTAGAGCCATAAATAAAATAGATGGAATAGAAAGAATACGTTTTATATCTCCACATCCAAAAGACTTTACAGATGATGTAATAGAAGCAATTCGAGACTGTGAAAAAGTATGTAAATTAGTACACTTGCCACTTCAATCAGGAAGTTCAAATATTTTAAAAGTAATGAATAGAAAATATACCAAAGAGCAATATTTAAGCTTAGTGAAAAAAATGAGGAATATTATACCAAATGTTTCTTTTAGCACAGATATTATAGTTGGCTTTCCGGGTGAAACAGAAAAAGACTTTAGCGAAACCTTAGATGTTGTAGAAAAAGTAAAATTCGAGCAGGTATATATGTTTATATATTCTAGAAGAGTTGGCACTCCGGGTGATAAAATGGAAAATCAAATTCCGGAAGAAATAAAGCACGAACGCTTTAATAGGTTAAAAAGGTTAGTGGAAAATCAAATAGCAGAAAGAAATAAAGAATATGTAGGAACAACTCAAGCTGTATTAATAGAAGGAAAAAGTAAAACAAATGAGCAAATGCTAACAGGTAGAACAGATTCAAATAAAGTAGTAGTTTTAGAAGGCTCAGAAGCCTTAATAGGCAAAATGGTAAATTTACAAATTGTTTCAGAACATATGTGGTATTTAAAAGGAGAGATTTAGTAAATAGAAATTAAAATTAAGTTTATTAAAGAATAACACTGGAATTTAAGTTTATTTATGCAAGCAAGAAATTATGCAAAGCACTGAATTTTAAACTTATTAGCTTTATGAAAAAATTATAAATATTTTTAAAGAAAGAAAGGAAGCAATAAATATGGCAGAATATACACCAATGATGCAACATTATTTGCAAACAAAAGAGCAATATAAAGATTGTATTTTATTCTATCGTTTAGGTGATTTCTATGAAATGTTTTTTGATGATGCAATAACTACTTCAAGAGAATTGGAGCTAACATTAACAGGAAAAGATTGTGGGCAAGAAGAAAGAGCCCCTATGTGTGGAATTCCTTTTCATGCTGCAGAAACCTATATTGCAAGATTAATTGAAAAAGGTTATAAAGTAGCTATTTGTGAACAATTAGAAGATCCAAAATTTGCCAAAGGAATGGTAAAAAGAGATGTTATTCGTGTAGTAACACCCGGAACTGTTATGGAATCTAATTTGTTAGAAGAAAAGAAAAATAATTATATAATGTCTATTTACAAAAATGGACTATATTATGGACTTGCTGTATGCGATTTAACTACAGGCGATTTTAAAACCACACAAATAAAGGAGCAAAACAATTTTGTAGCTTTAATAGATGAAATTTCAAGATATTCTCCAGCAGAAATTGTAGCAAATAACATGTTTTATAATTCAACAGAAGAAATTAATAAAATAAGAGAAAGATTTTCTGTATATATTTCTATGCTAAATGAAGAAAGCTTTAATACAGACTATGAAGCCTTTAATTTAAAATACGATGTAATAGATGAAAACGGTCAAAAAATAGAAAATATGCAAGAGCAACTATTTTGCATAGCAGCAAGTAATGGATTAATGTCATATTTAAAGCAAACACAAAAAAGTGAATTAGATTATATTCATAAAATTGTATTATATAGTATTACACATTATATGAACTTAGATATTAATGCAAGAAGAAACTTGGAAATTACTGAAAAATTAAGAGATAAAAGCAAAAAAGGTACACTTTTATGGGTATTAGATAAAACCTCAACATCTATGGGCGGAAGACTTCTTAGAAGATGGCTAAATGATCCATTAATTGATATATTTAAAATTAATGAAAGATTAGGAGCTGTTAAAGAATTAAAAGAAGATATTATTTTAAGAGGAGATGTAGTAGAAGCCCTAAAAAAAGTATATGATATTGAAAGGCTAGCTAGTAGAATTTCTTATGGTAGTGCAAATGCAAGAGATTTAATATCACTTAAAAACTCTGCAAAACAATTACCAACAGTAAAACAAACTTTATCTACCGTAGAAGCACCTTTACTAAAACAACTATATGAAAACTTAGATACTTTAGAAGATATATATGAAATTATAGATAATTCCATTATAGAAGATCCACCAATTGGTGTAAAAGAAGGTGGAATTATAAAACAGGGGTATAACGAAGAAATAGATCATTTAAAAGAAGCAACTACAAATGGAAAATCTTGGGTATTATCTTTAGAAGCAAAAGAAAGAGAAAAAACAGGCATAAAAGGTTTAAAAGTTGGATTTAACAAAGTATTTGGTTATTTTATAGAAGTTACAAAATCAAATTTATCTATGGTGCCAGAAAGCTACATTAGAAAGCAAACTTTAGCTAATTGTGAAAGATATGTAACAGAAGACTTAAAAAAAGTAGAAAATGAAATTTTAGGTGCTGAAGAAAAAGTTGTTAACCTAGAATATAATGTTTTTTGTGATATAAGAGATAAAATAAAAAATCAAATAGATAGAGTACAATTATCTGCTAGCATAATAGCTACTTTAGATGTTCTTTGTTCTTTAGGAACAGTAGCTTATGAAATGAATTATGTAATGCCAATAGTAGATAATAGTGGTGTAATAGATATTAAAGAAGGACGCCATCCTGTTATAGAAAAAATTTTGCCTGCTGGCAGTTTTGTAGAAAATGATACATATTTAGATAAAGATAGCAACAGATTAGCAATTATTACAGGACCTAATATGGCTGGTAAATCTACATATATGAGACAAGTAGCATTAATTACCTTAATGGCTCAAATGGGAAGCTTTGTTCCAGCATCTTATGCAAGAATAGGCGTAGTAGACAAAATATATACTAGAGTTGGTGCTTCAGATGATTTAAGTATGGGGCAAAGTACCTTCATGGTAGAAATGATGGAAGTAGCTAGTATTTTAAAAGAAGCAACAAGCAATAGCTTAGTTATTTTAGATGAAATAGGAAGAGGAACATCTACTTATGATGGACTTTCTATTGCGTGGGCAGTAGCAGAATACATATGCGATAAAGAAAAATGCGGTGCTAAAACTTTATTTGCAACACATTATCACGAATTAACATCACTAGAAGAAAAATTAGATGGTGTAAAAAATTATTCTATTGCAGTTAAAGAAAAAGGAGAAGACATTGTTTTTTTAAGAAAAATAGTATCTGGTGGAACAGATGAAAGCTATGGTGTTCATGTAGCAAAACTTGCAGGAGTTCCACAAGTTGTTACAAAACGTGCAAATGAAATATTAAAAACTTTAGAAAGAAAAAGTATATTAAATAATAAAGCTGAAGAAAAAGAAAACAAGAAAGTAGCAAGTGGACAACTTGATTTATATAATTATAAATTAGCTGAAATTGCACATGAATTAGATAAAGTTAACTTAAATGAGTTAACTCCAATAGATGCCTTAAATACATTAGTAAAAATGAAAGAAAAAGTGGGGTAGAACATTTGCCGTGCAATATATTTATATATTGTGTACCGGCATTTTATTTAAGATGCAACAAAAAATTAAAAAAAATAAATGAAATGCTTTACAAGAAAAGCGAAAAGTAGTAAAATAAAACTTATGATAGCAATGCTATCAAAAACATCAAGAAGGAGACCATATTATGCAAAACAACAAGGTGCATGCCAGAACGAACAACAACAGCAGGGAGAAGAAAACCAAAAAGGAAAACCAGTGCATCCACCGGGAAGACTGCGTTCTGCCTGAGTGCGGAACGGCTAGGTGTGGCTCCGCTAAGCGGTGCCGTTCCTTCAAGTCGCCGGTAAAAAATAAATAATATGGAAGGCCGGTGGGTTTTAGTTAACCTACCGGCCTCTTCTGGGTTAAAATAAAGAAATAATTATTTTTTCTCTGCTCTATAAATTGTAAAGGGCAAAATAACAAAGAAAAACTTAAAAGGAGAAGTAACATGGAAAAGCTAAAAAATTTTTTATCAATTTTGTTAACTATAGTAATTATAGGAGTTCTATTATATTTTGCAATTTGTAATAATTCAGAAAAAAGTTTAGAAGATACAAGTGGTTTAACACAAATTGTAGGACATACTCATAATGAGATTATGTAGAAAAGTCTAAGATGAATATATAAATTTAGAAAAAAAGAGAGGCTAGCAAAATAGAAATTACAGAAAAGCAAGAAACGAGAGCAAAATAAGAAAAGTTAGCAAAATAAGAGAAATTTAGTAATAAAAGAAGAATTAGTAATGCAAGAAAGGAAAACAATATAAAATGAAGGAATTTTTGTTAGATAAAGATAATCAAAAAATAATATATGTTATTTTGTCAGGAATTTGTTTAATTATAAGCTTTTTTAATTTAATTGATAGCACAATTGATATAGCTTGGGTTGCAGTTATTTTATGTGGAACTCCAATTTTAAAAGATGCTATAATAGGACTTGTTACTCATTTTGATATTAGAGCTGGTGTATTAGTTTCTATAGCCTTAATAGCCTCTATTTATATTGATGCTATTTTTGTAGCAGGAGAAGTAGCCTTCATTATGGAATTAGGGGAAATTTTAGAAAATATGACTGCTAAAAAAACAAAAAATAGTATAGACCAGTTGTTAAAGCTATTGCCAGATACCGCTAGAATAATAAAGGAAAATAAAGAAATTATTATTCCAGCAGATGAAGTAAAAGAAAATATGATTGTTCGTGTTAATCCAGGAGAAACCATTCCAGTAGATGGCGTAATTATAAAAGGAGAAACTTCTGTAAATCAAGCCATTATGACAGGCGAACATATGCCAATAGATAAAACCATTGGAAGTGAAGTATATAGCGGAACAATTAATCAATTAGGTTCTTTTGATATGAAAGTTACAAAAAACAAAGAAGAAAGTTCTTTACAAAAACTAATTAATCTAGTACAAAAAAATGATTTAAAAAAAGCAAAAGTAATTCGAATAACAGATAAATGGGCCACTGTTCTTGTTGTTATAGCCTTCTTATTATCAATAGGAACATGGTTAATATCTGGAGAATTAGTTAGAGGAATAACCATTTTAGTTGTTTTCTGCCCATGTGCATTAGTTTTGGCAACACCAACTGCAATTATGGCAGGAGTAGGAAATGCAACAAAAAAAGGAGTTTTAATAAAAAACGGAGAAGTATTAGAAACTTTAGGAAAAGTAAAATCTGTTATATTTGATAAAACAGGAACTTTAACTTATGGAAAGCCAGAAGTAACAAACATTGTATGTTTTGATTCTAACAGTTCAGAGAAAGAATTTTTTTCACTATTAGCATTAGTTGAAAGTAAATCAGAACATGCAATAGGAAAAGCAATTGTAAAATATGCAAAAGAACAAAAAATTGATTTCCCACAACTTGAAGTCAATAATTTTAAATTACAATTAGGAAAAGGAGTTTCTGCATCAATAAAAGAAGATAGAATTCTTGCAGGAAACGAAAAATTGCTAGAAGAATATGGAATAAAATTAAATGAACAAAGAAGAAAAGAAATAGAAACCTATACTAAAAAAGGCTGTACAATAGTATATATGGCAAAAAATGAAAAAATACTCGGATTTATAACCTTAGAAGATACTATAAAAGAAGAAATAGCAGGCACAATAACACAAATAAAACAAAAGGGAATAGAACCAGTATTACTAACAGGAGATAACACACAAACTGCAAAAAATATTGCCAATATTTCTGGAATTGAAACATATTATGCAGAATGTATTCCAGAAGAAAAATTAAATATAATTGAAAAAATAAGACTAGAGAATAAATCTGTGTGTATGGTAGGAGATGGAATAAATGATGCTCCTGCACTAAAAAATGCAGATGTTGGCATTGCAATGGGAGAATTTGGAAGTAGAATTGCAATAGATGCAGCAGATATTGTTTTAATAAGTGATAAAATAGAAACAATACCATATTTAATTGACTTATCTGAAAAAACTATGCAAACAATACGTATTAATTTAATTATTTCATTATGCATTAATGTTGTATTTATTACACTTTCTATGTTAGGAATTCTTACACCAATGCAGGGAGCTGTTGTACATAATTGCGGTTCTGTTGCAGTTATAATACATTCAGCATTACTATTAAAATGGAAGGGAAGGAGAAAATAATGAAAAAGAAATTAAGTTTTATTATATTTTTTATTATTATAATAATTTCCCTATTACTTCCAAAAAGTTTTGCTGATTTGCAAGATGCTATAGAAACTATAGTAATAGAAGCAAATATTCAAGAAAACGGCGATGCAGAAATTACAGAAGAATGGATAACAACAGAAATTAATAATTCTACATATTATAAAAAAATTCCTAACCTTTCAGCAGAGCAAATACAAAATATTACAATTCAGGAAACAACGCAAAACGAAAAATATGTATATGAGGAAAATTGGAAAGAGCTAACAGAAGCCGAAAGAGAAAACAAATTCTTTGTAGAAAATAAAGAAGATGGAATAGTAATTAATTGGACAGGAAAAAAATCTAGCTTTCATGCATATGAACTAAAATACACTGTAAAATCTTTTGTAAAACAATTTACAGATAAACAGGGCTTTTGTTTTGATTTTTTATCAGATGATATTAACATAATACCATATGCAATAGAAGTTAAAATAAAAGCACCATTTGAATTTTCTGAAAAAAATGTAAAGCTTACCAAGTTTGGATTTGATGGAAATGTGAAAATGGATCAGGGAAATATTAGCATTACAGATGTAAAAGCTTTTAAAACAATTAAAATTTTAGGAGAGGTTAAGAATAAGGTTTTGGAAATACAAAATAATAGCGATTATTCTATAAAACAATTAAAAAATGAATTGCAACAAGAATATCCAAAAATTGTAAAAAATGAAGATAAAATTATAATTGGAATTTTAATAGGAGTATCAATTCTTTATATAATACTTGAAGCTTATTATTTAATGAATACAAAAAGTAATAAGAAGAATAGTGAGAAATAGCATTTTAATTACTAAAATAACAATACCGTTAAAGCTTTACGGAACACCTAGCCGAGCTAAGGGGGTTAGATAAAAAATATGAGGGCGTCCTAAAACAGGACCCCTCTTTTTACTAGTTATTTGGTAGGCGTGGCTTTCTCCTACATCTCTCGGGTTTCCCCTGTCGATACCATCAGCGTGTGGTTGCCACGAAATTTACCACCTCAAATAACTATTTATATTGTATCTTAATTATAACATTTTTATTCATTATTTCATTTTATTTAACAATATACTACAAATTTAACCAAAATGCAAGCAAATATCTAATTTTATTATATTGTAACTTTTACCCTAAAAAATTAACAAAACATCTTTACAAAAAATAATAATTATGTTTTAATTTAAATAGTACAAATAGTACACAAAAAAAGAAAAAATAAAAAAACGAAGGAGGAAAATAAAATGACAGCAAACCGTTGGGAGAGTAGAGAGAGAGAGAGAGAGAGAGAGAGAGAGCTACATTTTAGAGAATAAAAAAGAAAGGAAAGGTTTATATGAAAATAAGCCGAATTTTTTGAGCACTGCAAGTGGAGCTAAGGGTATAACTTTAATAGCCTTAGTAGTTACTATCGTAGTGCTTTTAATATTGGCAGGAATAACCATAACAATGGTATTAGGAGAAGATGGAATAATAGCACAGGCAAAATTAGCAGCAGAAAAGACAAAAGAAGCAGAAGAACAGCAAGAAAAAGATTTACAAGATTTAGTAGGAATGATAAATGAGGCAGTGAATGGAAAGGATCCAGAAAACTTACAAGACGCAGTAAGTAGTAAAAAAGTATTTTCAAACACAACGAAATTTGATGCCGAAGGAAATAAAATAGACGAAAGTAATGAAGAAAAAAAGACAACTGCAATAACCATACCAGCAGGCTTCAAAATAATAGAAGGAGATCCAAGTAAAATAAATGAGGGAGTAGTAATATCAGACGAAGCAGGAAATGAATTCGTATGGGTGCCATGTACGGCAGAACAATATAAATCACATACTTATACTGGAGATCATTCAAGTGATAATGGAACAAATATTATTAAAGATACAGAAGGAGGTTGGAATACATGGGGTTATGGGGCATATAATGATTGGACAGACGAAGGAACAAATGAAGACAGCGTAGCAAAATATGGAGGCTTTTATATAGCAAGATACGAAGCAGGAATACCAAGTAGCATGACCGGAATTTATGTAGATTCAAAATCAGCCAATAGACCTTATGTAGTAGACGGAAGAGATACATCAAATTATGCTCCAGTAAGTAAAAAAGGAGCACAAGCATGGAATTATATAAGTCAAACAAATGCAAAAGAAGCAGCAAGAAAAATGTATAGCGGAAGTGGGGCAGTAACAAGTCAATTGATAGATGGAACAGCATGGGATAGAACAGTACAATGGATAGTAGAAAATAGTGGAGTTACAGATATAGAAAAAGATAGTACAAATTATGGAAACTATGCAAATACTTCGGAGAGATTTGGAGAAAAATATAAAAAATTAAGTATAAATTCTCCTATACTATTTGCAGAACACTTATTTGAGTACAACACCGATGAAACAACTGGTGCTTGGAAACAAAGTGTTGGCTGGAGAGAGGGAAAAAACTATCAATATGGAAGCATAGATACTGGTTACGAAGATCCATATAATTCATTAACTGATGCAGCAGAAAAATACAATAATTTCGGTGGTACAGAAAATAAAAAGTATAGACATTTTATAGAATTATCTACTGGAGCAAGTGAAGATACAAAATTAAATAATATATATGATTTAGCAGGAAACATGTACGAATGGACAACAGAAACAGGTCACCATAAAACAGACACAAACACAGAAGCCGGCAGTACGAAGTTCGCTGTCGTTCGTGGTGGCAGCTTAATCGACGTCGGTGAAAGCTATCCCGTTTCTATTCGCTATGGAAACCCTATTATAGACACGACTCGTTTTTCAATGGGCTTTCGTGTTGTACTTTATGTAAAGCAATACTAAGGAGTGCGCGTTGTTCAAAAAAAGCGAGTATTCCAATTTAGTAGTCTAATTTACAGTATTATAAAAAAATAAAATAAAAAGGGCACATTATAACAGGGCGCTGAAGGAAAACTATAACAATAGTTTATCCGAACAGCGCCTAAAATATATGTTTTACATTATTAAAAATCTTTAATATTTTTTTTAGTAGATGTAGCATATTTTTTAGTTAATATTGACAGATAAGTTAGAAATTGTTATACTAGAACTAAAGAAAATAAAAACAAATAAAGAGTGGGATGAGAATTACTAGACTGGTTATTTTTCATAGATAATCCAAACTCGGAAAGGAAAAAAGAAAAAAATGAAAGAAAATGTAAAATTAGAAAAAACAATTGAAAAATTACGAACAATGAAAGAAAACGAATATATGGATTGGATAGCAAATTTCGCGGAAAGAGCATCAATAGATTATAATTTAGGAATTTTAAGTGCACTAGGGCGAGGTAGAGTAGATGGCTTAGAAAAGGGAATAGCTATAGGAGAAAAAAAGCTAAAAAAGGCAAAATTAGAAATAGCAAAAAAATTACTAAAAAGAGGAATAGAAATAAATATAATAATGGAAGCAACAGGTCTAACAGAAAAGGAAATACAAGAAATTCAAGTTATTAAGTAATAAAAAATATAAAAATAAATTCTCCAATTCTAACATAAATAAATAGTAAAAAGTTGACTAATTACAGCATAAGATATAAAATAATAAAAAATCATATTAAAACACATCAAAAACATAGAAAAGGAGAATGATTAATTTGAAAATACAATTAGCCGAAAAAGAAATAGAAATAAAAAACGAAGGGAAAACAGTAGTAGAATTATTTGAAAATGAAATAAAACAAAATGATTTAATAATCGCTTGCAACTGTAATAATGAAGTAAAAAGTTTAAATTATATACCTAAAGAAAATGATAAAATAAATTTTATAAACCTATCATCAAGAGATGGAAGAAGAATTTACATAAGAGGAATTTTATACGTAATGAGCATGGCTTTTCATGAATGCTATCCAGAAGCATATCTTACTATAAATTATCAACTTACCAATGCCATGTATTGTGAAGTTGATAATATGGAAATAACAAATGAAATGATTTCTAATGTTGAAAATAAAATGAAAGAAATTATACAAAAAAATATACCAATAAAAAAAGTAGAAATGAGCAAAGAAGAAGCAGAAAAATTTTATGAAAAAGAAAAAACATTAAGAGGAATACTACAATTAGATAATAATGAAAAATCCGGAGTTTCTTTATACTTTTGCGAGAACTATTATAATTATTTTTATGGTGTAATGCCAATTAGTACAGGTTATATTAAAGTCTTTGAATTAAAGAAATATAATGATGGCTTTTTACTTAGATATTCAAGCAAAACAAAACCTTATGAATTAGAAAACACACAAGCAAGTACAAAACTTGTTTCAGCGCTTGATGAATATATAGATATTCATAATGTATTAAATATTAATACTTTATACAAGCTAAATAAAAAAATAAAAGAAGGAAAAGCTTCAGAAGTAGTAATGTTAGCAGAAGCTTTACACGAAAAGAAAATATCAGATATTGCAGATAATATTATTAAACATAATGGAGTAAAAGTAGTTTTAATAGCTGGACCATCTTCTTCTGGAAAAACCACTTTTGCTAAAAGATTAGGAATACAGTTAAGGTTAAACGGCTTAAAGCCTGTTACAATATCTGTAGATAATTATTTTGTAGAAAGAGAAGAAACTCCTGTAGATGAAAAAGGCAATTATGATTTTGAATGCTTAGAAGCTATAGATAGAAAATTATTTAATAATCATTTACTAGCATTATTAAATGGAGAAGAAATACAATGCCCAACCTTTGATTTTAAAGAAGGAACTAAAAAATATGATGGCAAAACCATGAAACTTGCTGATGACGAAATTCTAGTTATAGAAGGAATACATTGCTTAAATGACAAATTAACAGAAGCCATACCAAAAGATAAAAAATACAAAATATATATTAGCGCATTAACTGTTTTAAACGTAGACTATTATAATAGAATTTCTACAACAGATAGCAGATTAATTAGAAGAATAGTAAGAGATAATAACTTTAGAGGCTATTCTGCACTTAAAACTTTGAAAATGTGGGATTCTGTAAATAGGGGTGAGGAAACCCATATATTTCCATTTCAAGACTGTGCGGATAGTATGTTTAATACTTCACTAATATATGAATTATGTGTATTAAAAAAATATGCAATTCCTCAGTTAGAAAAAATAGATAATTCAAATCCAGAATATTCAGAAGCAAAAAGATTATATACATTTTTAAAATATTTTGAAGATATAGAAGATGACCTAGTTCCAAAAAATTCTTTATTAAGGGAATTTATAGGAGGAAGCATTTTTGAGTATTAATTGTTTATTAAAATTTTAATACTATATAATAAAGTTAAGATGTGCTAATATTATAATATAATTATATAAAAAGGGAATTTAAAAATGGGACGAAAATTTACAAAAATAGATGAAGAATTTATTTGTGAGCATTGTGGCAAAAAAGTAGAAAAGCTCGGCTATACTTGCCGTAATCACTGTAATAATTGTTTGTATTCCAAACATGTTGATATCAATCCGGGAGATAGAGAAGAAACATGTCATGGCTTATTAGAGCCAATTAAAGTGGAATTAGATAGTAAAAAAGGTTATGTTATTGTTTATCGTTGTCAAAAATGTGGTGCAATTAGAAAAAACAAAGCAGCAGAAGATGATAATATGGAATTAATAATTAGTTTAACTGCTATGTCGCGTTAGGGACGTTTCTTAACGCGACAAAATGTCGCAATAGTGCCACATCTTAAAAAGAAATATGTCCCCAATGCGACAAAATGTCGCTTTAAGAAACGTCCCCGAAGCGACAAAATTTTTATACTTCTCTATATAAATTCCCATTAGTATAATCTTTTCCATCTAACTTTTCTCTATTATAAACTGCATCTATAACTGCATTCATTTCATCAATACTTTCATCAAGCATATCTATTCTAACATTAGGAATAGGTAAATTATTCGTTGAAATAGAAAGCTTTTTGCTATTAAAAATTAAAGTTACAGTTTGAAAATTATCAGGAACAACTCTAAATTTAAAACCAAGCCTATCTTTTAAATAGTAAATATTTTCCTTTTTACAGCCCGTTCCGCAATCTGGAAAACAACGATTAGTTTTTCCTAAAAAGCAATAGTTAGAAGCCATAACAGGCAAACTTCCATAAACAATTAATTCAGTATCAATGCTAGAAGAATTCAGTATTTCTTGCAAATCATTATGATTTAATTCTCTAGATAAAGTAATGCGATTTAACCCAATTTTTTTATATTCATCTACTGAAAAATTATTAAATACATTTAAAGAGTAATTTCCAACAAAATCATAATTATTTTTATATTTTTCTAAAAAATTCAAATCTGCCAAATTAGAAATAACAAACCCCTTAATATTAAATCTAGTAGTTATTGATTGTAAAGAGTTTAGTATAATATTTTTATAATTAGCTTTAATAATAGAAGGCATATATACATATAAGTTATAATTTTCAGAAAGATAATCTATAATATCATAATAATTTTTATCAACAAATAATTTAAGCGCAATATAAATTCTTCCAATTTTCTCTTTATGAAGTTTAGAATAATCATAATCTAAATATAAGTTTCGAAGTGATAAAGCAATTTTGGGATGTTCTAAGCTTGGAACATATGTAACAGTTTCCTCTTTTTTAGTAGGAATAGAAACTGGTTTTCTTACCACCTTTTTCATTACTTGTTCTTCAAGTTTTTCCAAAGCAGTTCTTCTTAAATCATTTAAAGCGCTTATACTTGGAACATATAAACCATCATCTAAAAGTACAGTAATATTTTTAAAATAATATGGCGTATTAGTTGTTTTTGAAATTTGTTTTACTACTCTTTCCACACTAATAGGTGTTTTTAAAGCAGATATTGGAATGGTAGTAGAAGAAACTTCAAAACTAATATTTTTGTATATAGAATTATTTTCACGCAAAGTAGTAATTTTCATTTTAATAGGAGTATTCTTTTTTATTGTTACAGTACAATTAAGTGGAATTTTTATATTCTGAGTATTTTCATAAGATTTTTTTGCAGTATCACTTAAAGCTTTGCTACTAATACGATAAACTTTATCACCAGCAGATATATTTCCCTTCATACGTCCTATAGTAACCTCAGAGCCACTAGAAGCTTCTTTTAAATTAGAATTTTTAATCATTAATTCTGAAATAAAATATGTACTATCTTCTTTTTGAACTGCAATAGAATCTCCAATTTGTAAATTATTTTCCAATTTTAAGGTGATATGACCTTTACTTGCATTATATTTATTTACTTTTCCAAGATAAATTCCCATATTATTAGGCTTTTCAGAAAATATAAATTTCTTATTAGGATTAGTATCTAAATGCCCATTAGAAAAGCCACCACGATTGAATACTTGCATTAAATCATTAATATCATTATCATCTACAATAAATTTATTTTCTTTTAAAATCATGTCTATATATTTACGATAAATTCTAGTAACAGTAGCAACATATTCAGGACTTTTCATACGTCCTTCAATTTTGAAACATTTTACTCCAGCCTTAATTAATCTAGGAAGAAATGCAATACCACATAAATCTTTAGGGCTTAATAAATATCCTTTATCCATAGTAGTTACTTCTTTAGTATTAATATCTTCTCGTAAAAGTTCATAAGGAAGCCTACATGGACCAGCACATTTACCACGATTAGCAGAACGTCCACCTGCCATACTTGAAAGCAAACATTGCCCAGAATAACAAATACATAAAGCACCATGAATAAAAACTTCAATTTCAACTTTAGAATTACGGCAAATGTATTCAATTTCATCTATTGATAGTTCTCGTGCAAGAACCACTCTTTTAAAACCAAGTTTTTCTAATTCTAAAACTCCTTGCAAATTATGTACCGACATTTGAGTGCTAGAATGAACAGGCATATTGGGAAAGTTATCTATTAAAAACTTTGCTAAACCTAAATCTTGCACAATAATTGCATCAATGCCAGCTTCATAAGCTTTTTTTGCTAAATTAATTGCTTCATTAAATTCAGAATTTTTAATTAAGGTATTTAAGGTTAAATGAGTTTTTACATTTCTTAATTTACAGTATTTAATAACTTTATTTATATCCTCAAGACCAAAATTATCAGCATACATTCTTGCATTAAATTGTTCAGAACCAAAATATACACTATTTGCACCATTTTGAACAGCTGCTTGTAAACAATTCCAATCTCCAACAGGGGATAAAAGTTCTACTTCTGGCATAAAAAATTTCATTCCTTCCTCGCTTTGCTTAAAACACATAGAGTGAAAGAACAATTTCTTTCAAACTATCTAAATATATTGTGTGGCTTAAAAAATATATAGCAAAGCTACTTTTTTTAATTACTAAACTAATTGTAACACATTTTTTTACTTTTGCATACTATTATTATATAAACTAGAAAAGGAGGAAAATAATATGCCAGAA
The DNA here is from genome assembly GCA_947631145.1 of uncultured Clostridia bacterium. Classification (GTDB taxonomy): domain Bacteria; phylum Bacillota; class Clostridia; order TANB77; family CAG-508; genus CAG-273. The sequence continues at coordinate 17,852 of CANRKF010000008.1, forward strand.
GAAAATAGAGATTGTGGATGTGGCTGTAATTCTAATAATGGTGGATTTTTAAACAATATATTTGGTGGAAATGGTTGCTGTGGTGGAGATAATACTATTTTATTCTTCATAATAGTATTTTTATTACTATTTACTAATTGTGGATGCAATAGATAATAATACTTATATTAGAAAAAGCCTTATTTAGCTATAACATGCAGATTTTTTAAAAATAATAAAATTTGCTTTGTTACATGTGAAGGTTTACTTTGCAAGCACAGCTAAAAATAATTTAAACTTTAGCATAACCAAAAAGTAATTTAAACTTTAGCACAGCCAAAAGTATTGTATAGAAAAAAATTTAACTTTTTCTATACAAAAAAGAAAATGTGAATTTTGTGTAAATTTTAATACAAAATTCATATTTTTTTTAAATTTAATTGACGACAAAAAATAACAATGTTATACTTATTTTGAAAAAATTATATATACTTGTATTACTAACGAGGAGGAAAAAATGTTATTAAAAAACATTTTAATTAATAAAATTATAAGCATATTTTGCATCATTATGATGCTAACAAGTTTAATTATGCTTTTTATTGGAAATAATGCTAAAGCTGCAACAGTAAGTGAAGATATAAAAGCTTTCGAAAAATATCCGGGCTATGTAGATTTATTAAAAAAATTAAAAGAGGCACACCCAAATTGGACTTTTGAAATTTTAAAAACAAATTTAAAATGGTCAGAAGTAATAATTGCAGAATCTACAGGATCTCATGGTAGAAATGTAGTTCCAAAAAATTGGGGTGGTGCATATAAATGTACTTGTGGTAAAGTAGTAGATGCAAGTTGGGTATGTGCTTCAACAGCTACAGTTGCATATTATATGGATCCTAGAAATTCTATAAATGAAGATTATATTTTTCAGTTTGAAAAATTAACTTTAGGAGATGTTTCTGAAGAAGACTTACAACATCTAGAAAAAGGTGTAGAAAAAATTATTGCAGATTGTAATTATTTACAGGGAAAAATTAAATATTATGATACAACAGGTAAAGAAAAAACTATAAATAAAACTTATGTACAAGTTATTATGGAGGCTGCTAAAAAATATAATGTAAGCCCATACCACTTAGCTTCTAGAATACGCCAAGAACAAGGCACAGAAGATGGAAGCATTATGATAAAAGGAACATATAAAGGTTATGAAGGTTTATACAACTATTTTAATGTTGGAGCTTTTGGAAGCACTACAGAAAAAATCATTAAAAGTGGTTTAACTAATGCTAGAGATTATGGCTGGACTGATCCAGAAAAAGCAATATATGGTGGAGCTTCCGTAATTTCTAAAGGTTACACTTCTCAAGGGCAAGATACTTTATATTTAGAAAAATTTGATGTAGAAAAAACAAATGGAATTTATTCACATCAATACATGACAAATGTTTCTGCTTCTAAAACAGAAGGTGAAGAAATACGTGAAGCATATAGAGATATAGGAATGATATCAAAAGATTCTAGAATGACTTTTAAAATTCCAGTATATGAAGATATGCCAGAAATGAAAGCACAAATACCCGGCACAGAGCAAATGGTTACAGAAGATGTAAAAATTAATAGTAATCAAGTAGCAGTTAAGGCAGGAAAGGGTACTGACTTTACTACTATAGCTACTTTGAATAAAGAAGATAAAATATTAAGAATAGAACTTGATAATAGCAAAGATAAAAATGGAAAAGCTTGGGATAAAGTAGTTTTAAAAGATGGAAAAAAAGGCTATGTAATGAGAGATTACTTAACTAAAGTTAGCCTTGAAAACCCTTTAAGTGAAGAATATATTGTAACAGCATATACTAATTTTAGAAATGGACCTGGAGTTACATCTACTACAATATTAAAGCTACTTTCACCGGGACAAATGGTAACTGTTATAGAAAAAGATAAATACAAAAATGTAGATAGTGAAGCTTGGTATAGGGTAAAAACTTCAGATGGTTTATATGGATATGTAGGAACAGGATATATTGCACCATATAATCCAACTACAAGCTCAATAGATAAAGTAAAAGTTGTTTGTACAGATGGTTTAAATATTAGAAAAGAACCAAGTTCTAATAAATCTGTTCAAATATTAAAAACAGTACCTGAAAATACAGTTCTAACTAGAACAGAAAAAAATGTAAAAAGCTCAGATACTAAATATATATGGGATAAAGTAACCACTTCAGGTGGAGTTGTGGGCTATGTAGCAAGGCAAGATCCAGAAACTAAAAAAGCATGGATAGAGCCTATAAAAGATACAAACGAGCAAAAAGAAGAAACACCAACTCAAAAACCAACTACAACGCCAACCAAAACTCCAACTTCAACACCGACAAAAACACCAACTGCAACTCCAACCCAAAATCCAAATCAAGAGAATCCAAAAGTTGAAGGCAATGGTTTTAAAATAATTAATAATAATTTAGTTTGTCAGCCTAATACAACAGTAGAAAATATTAAAAGTGTTGCTAGCACAGTAACTATTAAAAGTGGAAACACAACAAAAACTTCAGGAAAATTAGCTACAGGGTGGAAAATTACAGTAGGTGGAAATACATATTCTATTGTAGTAAAAGGTGATGTAAATGGAGATGGAAATGTAAGTTCAGCAGATTATGTAAGACTTAAAAACTATATACTAAAAAAAGTAACTCTAACAAAAGAACAAGAAAGTGCTTCAGATGCTACAAAAGATGGAAATGTAAGTTCAGCAGATTATGTAAGAATAAAAAATTATATTCTTAAAAAAGCAGAAATTACTATATAGCAGTTAAAATTAAGCACAAAAGAAAAATTAGTTTTTGTTATTTATAATCGTAAAAAATAGCAACTAGCTTTGTTATTAATAATCGCCAAAAATAGCAACTAGCTTTGTTATTAATAATCGCCAAAAATAGCAATTAGCTTTGTTGTTTATGAAAGTAAAAAATAACATTTAGCTTTGCTATTATACATTTAAAAATAGCAAAAGGCACAAAAAAGGAGATAGAAATGAAAAAATTAAAATTAACAATAATATTATTAACAAGTTTACTTATTCTATTTAGTATTCCTGTAATAAGTAAAGCTGCAGGTTCATTCTCAGCAACTGCATCAAAAACTACAGTAACTGTAGGAGATACCTTTACAGTTACTGCAAAAGCAACTAATGCTACAGGTATTTGTAAAATAAGTGTTAGTGATTCTTCTAAAGTTAGCGTAAGTGGTGAGGCAGAAAAATTTTTAGAAAATAATTCAGATACATGGACTTTAACAGCTAAAAAAGCTGGAAATGTTACTATTACAGTTACAGCTGTAGATTTAATAGATTCTGAAGATGATACTAAAACTGTAACAGGTTCAAAAACTTTTTCTGTAACTGTAAAAGACAAAGCTACTAATAATTCAAGTGGTGGTAATACCTCATCAGGAAGTAGCAGTGGAAATTCAAGTGGTGGAAGCTCAGGTAATACAAGTTCAGGCAGTAGCAGTTCAGGAAACAGTGGTTCAAGTAGCGGAAGTTCAGGTAACACAAGCACAGGTAACAGTAGCTCAAGCAGTGGAAGTAATACAAACTCTACAAAGCCAACATTTAAATCAACAAATAAAAAAGTATATACAACAAATGATGTAAATTTGCGTTCAAGTTGGTCAACTTCAAGTAGTGCTTTGCAAGTAAAATCTGGTACAGAATTAACATTAACAGGAACTTCAACAGAAATTGTAAATGGATATATATGGTATAGAGTTACTTATAATGGAGCAACCAAATATATTGCTAGCAATTTTGTTACAGAAACAAAACCTGAAGAAGTAGATTACCCAGAAGATATAAAATCTGCAAATAATAGTTTGGATTCATTAAAAATAGAAGGCGTAACTTTAAGCCCAACATTTAGCAGTAGTGTATTAGAATATACAGCTACCTTAGAAGAAGATTTAACAAAATTAAATATAACAGCTAAAACAGTAAACAATAAAGCAAAAGTAAAAATTGAAGGAAATGAAAACTTAAAAGAAGGAACTAATATTATTAAACTTACTGTAACTGCAGAAAATGGTTCAACTAAAACTTATACTGTAAAAGTAATAAAAGGAGATGAAACAGCAGTAGCAGAAGAACCTTCAGAAGATTCAAATGATAGTAATAACAATGATGTTGACAATAGCGTATTAAAATTACAAAGTTTGGAAATTTCAGGAGTAGAATTTAATGGAGTATTTAATCCAGACGAACACTATTATGAATTAAACTTAAATTTTGCTGTAGAAAATTTAGATATAAAAGCAGTAGCTAATAGGGAAAATGCAACTATTGAAATTTTAGGAAATAGTGATTTTAAAGAAGGCGAAAATCTAGTTACTATTTTAGTAAAATCTGCAGATGGCAAGGAAGCAGCAAATTATCAAATTAAAGTTAATTTATCAAGAGGAGTTATTCAACAAAAAAGTGATACAGTATTTTACATAAAATGTGTAGCAATTGCATTTGCTGTACTTTTAGTAGTTCTTGTAATTGTAATAGCTTCAAAAAAAGGAAAGAAAAAGAATAACAAGTTAGATTATACAAACTTAAAAGAAACTATGCCTACTGCAAATATGTATAAAGAAGAAATAGAAAAAGAAAAAATGCAAGATGATGAAGAAGAATCAGATGATGAAAATAAAAAATTTAAAAGCTCAAGAGGAAAGCATTCAGTATAGCTTGACTTTTATCTTGACTATATACTATAATATATTGGTATGCCGATGTAGCTCAGTTGGTAGAGCAGTGAATTCGTAATTCAAAGGTCAGCAGTTCAATTCTGCTCATCGGCTCCAATTTAAGACAACTTACGAACTGTAAAGGTTTCGTAAGTTTTTTTCATTTCAACAATTTTGTCTAAAAAGATAAAGATATCAGAATTATAAGAACCAAACCCCATTACTAAGAATAAAATAGTAAAGGGGTTTTTTATATGAATTTTATAAAAGAACAAATAAAAACAATAAAAGAAAGAGATCCAGCAATTACAAGTAATCTTGAAGTGCTTTTATATCCATGCTTTAAAGCCATAATTTATTATAAAATATCCCACTACTTTTATTTAAAAAAGCATTTTTTTATTGCAAGATATATAAGTGAAAAAGCTAAAAGAAAAACAGGAATAGAAATACATCCAGGAGCAATAATTGGAAAAGGCTTATTTATAGATCATGGAGCAGGAGTTGTAATAGGAGAAACAGCAATTGTAGGAGATAATGTAACTATGTTTCAAGGAGTAACACTTGGAGGAACTGGAAAGCAAAAAGGAAAACGCCACCCAACTATTGGAAACGAGGTTTTTATTGGCAGTGGAGCAAAAATATTAGGAAATATAACAATAGGAGATCATGCAAAAATAGGTGCAAATGCTGTAATATTAAAAGATGTACCAGAAAATGTAACAGTTGTTGGAGTTCCGGGAAGAATTGTAACATGACTAATTTTAATTTCATATAATTTAGTATAAAAATAATTACATGAAATTAATTTATTAACATAAATATTAAAGGTTATATGAAATTAACTTGTCAACATAACTACTAAAGTTTATATGAAATTAATCTGTTAACATAATTATTAAAGGCTATATGAAATTAACTTGCCAACATAACGACTAAAGGTTATATGAAGTTAATTTATTAACATAATTACTAAAGGTTCATAGGTAACCCTTTAAAAACCTAAATATGAAAACAAGGAGTAAACAAATGAAAAATAAAAATCTTATAATAACAGCCTTATTAATTGTAATAGTAGTAATGGCAGTAGGTTATTCTGCTTTTGCCACACAATTAACTATAAATGGAACAGCTCAAATTATAGGTGAGTGGAATGTAAGAATTGCAGGAATAAAAGCACAATTCGTAAGCGAAGGAGCTAATGCAGGAACGCCAGAATTTACCATTACTACAGCAACTTTTAATGCATCGCTTTCAAGACCCGGAGACAAAATTATTTATGAAATTACAGTAGAAAATGCTGGAACCATAAATGCTAATCTGCAAAGTGCAACCTTTACAGCAGATGAAGAAAATGGTTCTCCAGCAATTAAATATGAAACAACACAGCCAGCACAAACTTTAAATTCAGGTGATACAACTACTTTCACAGTAACCGTTATGTATGATGAAAATATCGACCAAGTACCAGAAATTACAACAAAAACAATTACTGGAATTATAGAATATGTTCAAAAATAGTGGGGAATATGATTAGAAAATTTAAAAAATTAATAAAATTAAAAATAACATTAATAATTTGCTCAATTTTCTTGCTAATATTAATTTTTATGGCAAGTGGATATAGCCTGCTAAAAACTAAATTAGAAATAAATGGAATAACAACTGCCAATTTAGACTTTTATGAGGATTGGAATCCACAGCTAAGCTTTGTAAAAACCAGTCAAATGGAAGATGTATTTTTTTATCAAATTATAGTTAATAATGATTCAAACAAAACTTATTATAAATGGAAACTAAAAATAGAGGATACAGGCTATATTGAATTTCCGTTTGGAATTGATGCAACAAAGGAAAATAATATTTGGACTTTAGATTATTCTAGCTGGGATAATAGAATAGATGCTGGAAAAAAGCTTGTTTTGAATATTATATTTCGAGTAACAGATTTAGATAACTCAATGACAAAAGAAGAATATGCAAAATATTTTTTAGAAAACTATGTTAAAATATCTGGAATATCTAAAATAAAAATGAATAGAAAAGGCGAAATAATAGAAAAAGAAAATGCAACTTTAACTTTAAAGCCAGGTGAAGGAGAAATAAAAACCTTTGAACTTGAAGAAAACTTAGATTATGAACCTACAAATCAAAATGAAAAACAGTATATTTTAAATATATATAATAATTCAGATGATTATTATTCTGAACTTAGAGTTAATATGTGCATAGAAAATGTAAAAACTTTAATAGATATATCTCCAAGTGAAGTCCTTTGCCAGCATAGCAATAATGTTACTTTTGAAATTCCTACATGGATCTCTCTTACTAATAGCACTGCAGTCTCTGTTTATATTACTGTAATTACAGAAGATGGTACTTTTAACCCAGATATTGTTGTATCAGCTTTGGTAGAATAATATGTAATTTATTATTATTATATAACTACCTCATTACAATAATTGTTTATACGTGCATTAAAAGAGTTATATGTGTATTAAGAAGGAGAGACCATCATATAAAATGAAAGTAACAAAAAATTTAAAAAATAAGGGATTATTATTAATAATAACTATTTATTTATTAATAAAAATCCCTTTTACAATAAAAAATAATATTTTATTTACAAATATTGTTAATCCAATATTTTGGATTTGCATTTTTATATATGTAATACTAGATATGAAAAAAGGATATTTTAGGTTCAATATAAATAGAAAATATTGTGTGCCTGCTATAATAATTTCTTTTATAAATATTTGTATTTACTTTTATTTAGGCTTTATTTTTGGATTTTCAAAAAGTATGTATAAGCATAGTATATATGCAATGCTTCAAAATTTTGTTATACAATTATTTCCAATTATTGGATTAGAATTTACAAGAGAACTTATAATGGCAAGAAACAAAAATAAGTTTCTAATATTGTATATAACAGTATTGTTAATACTATTAGAGCTTAATTTTAACACAATAATAAACTTAATTATTAATAAGGAAGAACTGTTTAAATATATATGTTCTACAATAATACCCATAATAGCTAGTAGTATATTGTATACGTATTTAGCTTTAAAAAGTTGTTATATATTTAATTTAATATATAGAATTTTTACTATAGCAGTAATATTAATTATGCCAATTATTCCTAAATTAGACTGGTTTGTATTAGGATCGCTGAAATTATTATCAATAGTAGTAATATATTTATTATTTAAGTACGAATTAATTAAAGAAAAAAGTATAAAAAAGAAAAGAACGGATTTTTATGCAAAAATTACTTACCTTTTAGCTCTTACTTTAGCAGTAATGCTAATATGTTTTATGCTAGGAAGCTTTAAATATGAACCAATATCAATACTTTCAAATAGTATGCAACCAAAATTTGGTATTGGCGATGTAGTTATTTTTGAAAAATTAAGTGAAGCTGAATTAAAGGAAATTCCTATAGGAGCTATTATAGTTTATAGTGTTAATGAAAAAAATATAGTACATAGGGTAGTAGACATAATAAAAACAAATGGTGAAATTCTTTACAAAACAAAAGGAGATAGAAACAACTTGCCAGACGCTAATTTAGTACAAATAGAGAAAATTCAGGGAATATATAAACTTCATTTAAAATATATAGGATTTCCTTCTGTATGCTTGTATTATTTTTTTAACTTAGAAAGATGAAAATTTTAAAATATTATATTAGATAATTAATATGGAATGAAGCTTTTAAATTATTATATTAGAAAATCAATATAGAATGAAACTCTTAAATTACTATAAAAAATCAATATAAAATTATTATAAATAAAAACTAAATTACGACATTATAGAAGAAGAAAGGAGATAAATTTATTATGGTACAAAGTAAAATGAAAACTAAAAGAAAGTATAGAAGTATAAACCAAATGAGAACTACAGCTAAAAATATTAACTATATTAGTATTTTAGTTATTATAATTATGCTAATATTATCAATTACATTTTTAATTTTAGGTTTAAATTCTAAAAACAATATAAAAACTATATATAATTATTCAGCACAAAAAAATGGTGATTATAAAGTTTTATTAAAGCCAAATGACTTTTATGTAACTGAAACACTTCCATCAGGCAAATATTATGCAGCTAAGTCAGTAAATAAATATATAATAAATTTTATATATGATTTCAAAGCAAGTAAAAAAACTAACCTAAATTATAACTATAATATTAGTGCTGAAATTATTGGAACTGTGCCAAGTAAAGATAACCAAAATCAAGAAATTTGGAATAGAACATTTCCAATTTTAGAAAATAAGGAAAGCATTTATAAAGATAACTTTTGCGTTAATGAGCAAGTTGAAATTGATTATGACTATTATAACAATTTAGCACGTTCTTATGAAGAAACTTATGGAATTGAAATTGAAGCTACTTTGAAGGTATATTTTAATATTTCATGTATTAATGAAAATTTAAAAGAAGATAAAACCATTAATGAAAATATTAAACTAGATGAAGAAAATAAAATTAATGATCGTATTGAACTAGATATAGATTTAAGCAATACAGTAACAAAGGTAAATAAAAATTATGACGAAACTACAAATAAAGAAGTTATGTTAGAAACTCAAAATACAGAAAAAATTATATTTTACATTTTAAGTGGCATATGTGCCATAATATGTATAACAGTAATTGTAGTAAGGTTAAAACAAAATATTAAAACACCAGAACAAAAATATGAGCATAATATTAAGCGCATTTTAAAATACTATAAAGAATTAATTGTTACTGTAACAAATGAGCCAAATTTAGCAGATTTAAAAATTATGGATATTACCAGTATAGATGATTTAATAGATGTAGCAGAGCAAAATAATAGCACCATTATTCACTATGAGGCAATAAAAAATAAAAGAAGTAATTTATATGTAATTATTAATAACTATGTATATGTTTATGTTGTAACTGATGAAATATTGCAATAGTTTATTGCTATATTTTAATTATCGTGATAAAATATTATAGAAAATTGAAAAATAAGTAACATAATATTAAGTTTTGGGGGTAACTTTAACCCTCAATATATTTTATACAAGGAGATAAATATATGGGATTTTTTGAAAAATTAAAACAAGGATTAAGTAAAACGAAAAGTTCATTCGATGAAAAAATAAATAATGTATTTAGCACTTTTAGAAAAGTAGATGAAGAATTATTAGAAGAATTAGAAGAAGCACTTATAATGTCAGATGTAGGAGTAGAAACTTCTACTAAAATTATTAGTAATTTAAGAGATAGAGTAAAAAAAGAAAAAATAGAAGATGAAGAAGGAGTAAGAAACGCTTTAAGACTTGAAATAAGAAAAATTTTAGATGAAGTAGATAATTCACTAAAATTGGAAACACACCCAGCTGTTATTTTAGTTGTTGGAGTTAATGGAGTTGGAAAAACCACCTCAATAGGAAAAATAGCAAATAGACTAAAACAAAATGGAAAGAAAGTTGTTATTGCTGCAGCAGATACCTTTAGAGCAGCAGCAGTAGAACAACTAGAAATTTGGGCAAACCGTGCAAATTGTAAAATGGTAAAAAAAGAAGAAGGCTCAGATCCTGCATCTGTAGTATTTGAGGCTATTCAAATAACAAAAAATGAAAATGCCGATGTTTTAATTTGCGATACAGCAGGTAGGCTTCATAACAAAAAGTATTTAATGGACGAGCTAATAAAAATAAAAAAGGTAATAGATAAAGAATTACCAAATGCTTCTAAAGAAGTATTAATGGTGCTAGATGCTACAACAGGTCAAAATGCCATAGCACAAGTAAAAGCTTTTAAAGAAACTGTAGATATTAATGGCATTATTTTAACTAAATTAGATGGAACTGCAAAAGGCGGAGTGGTAGTAGGAATTGTTTCGGAAAATCAAATGCCTGTTAAGTTTGTTGGCGTTGGCGAGCAAATAGATGATATGGAAATTTTTAATAGTGAGGACTTTGTAAAAGCCTTAATTTAAAGCAAAAGAGAATATAAAAAATAATATATAAAAATTATAAATTAAAATAAAAGAACTTGAAGAAAAATATATTAAAATTATAAATTAAACTGAAAAAAGTGATAAAAAATATATAAAAGTAAAAAACTTGAAAAAAATTATAAGTTAAAGTGAAAAACCTTAAATAAAAACACGTAAAAATTGTACAAGCAAAAATAATGTAATAGTGAAGGGAGGACATATTAGATTTAAAGCAAGAAAAAATTGTAATTATTAGAAAATCAACATAATTTACAATATTATTGAAATCTAATATAAATTATATATAAATGGAACAAGTAGAAAACTCTAAAAAGTTACAAAAGCAAACCTTAATTAAAAAAAGTACAAGAAGATGGATAGTTTTAGCCTTTTTAGTAATATCAGCTTTAGTAACTTATGTTATTTATAGAGGAAACTATTTAGAAACCTTAGAACTAGGAGAACAATACACCAGCATATTTTGGCAAAACCTAATATATAAGCTAATTACTTTTGCACTTAATTTTATACTTTTATTTTTATTAATATACCTTACAAATAGAAGAATAAAAAAAGGCTTAACAGCATTTTTTGAAGAAGAAAAAAAGCCAATGCCTAAAATGTTAAATAAATCAATAGCCTTTATTTTTTCTATTATTATTAGTTTCTTTGTTACAAATGTAATAATAGAAAAATTTATGTTATGTATTAATGCAACAAATTTTGCACTACCTGATCCAATATTTGGGTATGATATAAGCTATTTTATTTTTGTACAACCCTTTATACAGCTTATATTACGTTATATTATCGAACTTGCAATAGGCTTAACAATATATGCAATACTTTATTATATAATAGCATTTAATATATATTTTGATGGAATTAATAGAGAAACTTTAAAACAAAATGTTTTAGTAAAACAACTTTGCAATAATATTATTGTAATTGTAGTTTTATTAGGAATAGCTATATTTATGGAAACCTTCAATGTTGGGCTTCAAAAATTTTTAAATCTACAAGGAACAAATTATGGACTTTGGGGAGCAGGGCTTTCAGAAGTAACTATAAAATTATGGGGCTACCGTATTTTATCTGTAGTAATTATATTAGCTGTTGCCAGTGCAATTCATTATTTTAAAAAGAAAAATACCAAAAAAGTAATTACTTCCTTAGCAGTTGTACCATGCTATTTGTTACTTATGTTAGTTATTTTAGCAGGTTTTGAACTTTTAATTGTTAGCCCAAATGAACTAGATAGAGAGCAAAAATACATTGAAGCAAATATTAATTATACAAAACAAGCTTATGGCATAGACATAGAAGAAATAAATTTATCAGAAAACGAAACAATTACTCAAGCAGATTTAGAGCAAAACTCTACAGTAGTAGATAATTTGGTACTTGCAAACGAAGAATTAGTTTTAAAAAGTTTAAATACTTTACAAACTAATAAAGGATATTATACATATCGTACTACGAAACTTGCAAATTATAATATTAATGGAAAGCAAAGCTTAGTATATATTTCACCAAGAGAAATAACATCATCTTCAGGAACATATAACAATAAAACTTATGAATACACACACGGGTATGGAGTAATTATTACATCTGCAACTTCTGTAGATGATAAAGGAAATTTAGTAAATTTGCAAAAAGGTTTTACAAAAACAAATGAAGATGTAGTAAATATTACTGAACCAAGAATTTATTTTGGCTTAGAAACTAACAATACCGTAGTAACAAATAGTAAAGGAAAAGCTGAATTTGATTATCCTATAGAAAATTCAAATAAGGCTGAAAATGCAGAAAATGAATATTCTGGAACTGCAGGACTTAAATTAAATTTTATAGATAAACTAATTTTATCTATAAAAGAAGGAAACCTAAAATTAGCATTTTCTAATTCAGAAAGTAAAATATTAATAAATCGCAATATAATAGAAAGAGCCAAAACTTTAATGCCATATATTATGTATGACGAAAATCCATATTTAGTAGTAACTAATGAAGGAAAGCTTGTATGGGTATTAGATGGTTATACATATACAGATAGCTACCCATTTTCACAAAGAATTACCTTACAGCAAAATAAATTATTAGGTGGCGAAAATATAAATTATATTAGAAATTCAGTAAAAGTATTAATAGACGCTTATGATGGAACTATAAAATATTATATTACAGATAGAAATGATCCAATAATTATGGCTTATCAAAAAATATATAAAGATTTATTTGTAGAAAAGGATACTCAAATTCCTCAAGATATTAGTAAAAACTTTATATATTCAGAATTTTTATATAATATTCAGGCACAAGTAATGGAAAGGTACCACAATATACAAACTGATGTATTATATCGAGGAGATGATACATGGGAAGTAGCAAAACATAACACAAGCAATGTATCTAATAAAGTAGGAACAGAAATAAAGCCATATTATACAATGCTAAAAACTCAAAATAATATACACTCAAACTTTGGCTTAGTATTACCATACACACAATATCAAAAACAAAGTATTACTTCATATTTAGTTGGTACATGCGAAAATGGAGAACAAAAATTAACATTATATAAATACCCATCAGATAGCAATATATTAGGTCCAATGCAAATTGATACACAATTAGAGCAAGATGAAAGAATTTCAAAAGAAATAGAAAGTATAAATGTTACTGGAACAAAACTAATTAAAAATATGACTGTTGTTCCAATAAACAATTCACTTCTATATGTAGAACCTATATACCAACAATATATTAATGAAGATGTATCAACACCAATTCTAAAAAAGGTAGTAGTAGCTTCAGGAAATAAAGTTGCCATTGGAGATAATATAGAAGAAGCCTTAAATAACTTAGTTTCTCAATATGCAGTTGATATTGAAATAGAAAATACAGATGATATAAAAGGCTTAATAGAAACAATTATAAAGGTAAATAGTGAATTAAAAAAATCTAATAGTAATGGTAATTGGGAAATGATAGGCAAAGATATGTCTAGACTTCAAGAGTTAATTAATAAGTTGGAAACTTTAATGAAAGAAGAAAATAAGGAAAATGAAAATAAAGAAAATACAAACGAGCAAAATGCAATAAATAGTGTGTTTAGTAATAGTTGGCAATAAAAATATATATACAGTGTGTTTAACAATAGTTGACAATAAACTATTACATTTAGATTTGAATATAATTGTAAGAAAATAATAAAGATAGAGAATATTATACCGTTTATGTGGAAAAATATTCTCTATTTTTATATTCTCATTTTTATATTTATATTTTTATATTCTTCTATTTTTGTATTCTCATTTTTGTATCTTTATTTTCATATTCTTTATTTTTGTATTCTCAATTTTTGTTTTTAATATGAGTTTTTCTGATTTTACTATTCTAGAATACCATCTTATTTTTTTGGTAAATCGTTTTTATCAAATCTTTCTATGGCTTCTACATCTTTAAAATATGGAGAATCGAAGAAATCTTTTAGTTCAATATTAAAGCCTTCACAAATATGTATAATAGAACTAAGAGTAGGTTCTTTTACCTTTCCACGTTTGAAGTCACTAATAATAGAGTTAGAAATTCCTGCGCGGTAAGAAAGCTTATATACAGTTAAATTATTTTGTTTTAATAATTCATTAATTCGTAAATTAATGGCTTCTGATAATAACATTTAATTCCTCCAAATAATTATTGAAAATACAGAAAAGTTACTACATAAAATAATAAATTCATTTATATAAAAGTATAGCAAAAGAATAAAAAACATTATTCGGAAAGAACCAAATATTTTATTATAATGTATTGACAAACATATTTAGCAAATATATAATATATTTATATTCGGAATAAACCGAATAGTATTAATTCATATAATGAAAGGTTTATTTGAATAAAATTACAAAAGAAAGGGAGAAAATTATGATAGGAAAATTGCAAATGAGTAATGAAAACAAAAAAATGCAATTAAAAGCAAATAAGAAACAAAATGGAGGAATAACGTTAATAGCCTTAGTCGTTACCATTGTAGTCTTGCTAATACTTGCTGGAATAACTATAACAATGGTACTAGGAGAAGATGGAATATTATCACAAGCAAAACAAGCAGCAGAAAAAACAAAAGAAGCAGAAGAACAACAAGAAAAAGATTTACAAGATTTAGTAGGAATGATAAATGATGCAGTAAATGGAAAAGATCCAGAAAACTTACAAGATGCAGTAAGTAGTGGAAAAGTATTTTCAAATACAACAGGATATGACTCAGCAGGAAAGAAAATAGACGAAAATAGTGAAGAAAAGGCGGTACCAGTAATAACAATACCAGCAGGTTTCAAAATAATAGAAGGAGATTTAAATAGCATAGACAACGGAGTAGTAATATCAGACGAAGCCGGAAATGAATTTGTTTGGGTGCCATGTACTGCAGAACAATATAAAAAGCATACTTATGCAGAATTAAAATCTGAAGAAACAGATGAAGGAAAAAATTTAGAAGATGGAAATAATCACGATGAAGGTTGGAATACATATACATATAGAAAGTACAACGATTGGGTAGAAGAAAATGAAACAGCCAATAAAGCAAGTATAGGAAAATATGGAGGATTTTATATAGCAAGATACGAAGCAGGAATACCAAGTAACATGACAGATGTTTACTTAACCTCACAAACAGGAGATTATACTTATGAAGAAAAAAAGAATACATCAAATTATGTGCCAGTAAGTAAAAAAGGAGTACAAGCATGGAATTATATAAATCAAACACATGCCAAAGGCGCAGCAGAAAAAATGTATAGCGGAAATAGATATGTAATAAGCCAATTAATAGATGGAACAGCATGGGATAGAACAGTAGAATGGATAGTAGCTAGTAAAAAATATGCAGACATAGAAAAAGACAGTACAGAACATGGAAACTATGCAAATACTTCAAAATTAGATATAACAGAAAATATTTTATATGCATTGCACTTGGAAAAGCACGATAACAATCACACAGCAAAAGGTTGGTTCTCAGCAAAGAATTATAGCTATGGAAAGCCAGAAAAAATAGGAACAACAGATCCTTATACCGGAGAAGATTTTGGCAATTATAATAATGCAGTTAAAGTAGATGGCAGTGAGCGTCATTATAGACAATTATTAGAATTATCAACAGGGGCAAGTGAAGATACAAAACTAAATAATATCTATGATTTAGCAGGAAACATGTATGAGTGGACTACAGAAACTGGTTATCATAATGTATCAGTTCCAGCAGAAAGAGAGGACACGAGTACACAGTACGCTGTCCTTCGTGGTGGCGCCTTCCTCGGCACTGGGTATGTAGATCCTGTTTCTATTCGCGCTGGACATAATACTGTAAGCAAAAATGATGTTCACTATGGCTTTCGCGTCGTACTTTATGTAAAATAGTACACTTAAAAAATCACAATGTCATTAAGGGGCTACAACCTAAAAAGTACAGTTCATGAAGGGTAAAGTAAATTCAAAGGTTGTAACAGCACCTAAAACATATGTCTTAGACATTTTAACATTATTATATAAGGAGGTGCGAAATGCATCTCCTAAACAAGTTTTATAAAGGTCACCTCAAGTGAAAAGTTAAATGCAATTTATAAAGGTCACAAAAAAATTCAAAATTTTACTTGACAAGCAACATAAACTTGTGTAAAATAATTACATGTTAATTCAATTATAAAATTAAATCAAAAATATTTTTTCGAAAAAAATCCAGAAATTATTTTTTAGTTAAAAAACAAAAGCCAAATTTAAGAATTTATACAATCAAAAACTTAACTAGGAGGTAAAATATATTGAACAAATCAGAACAAAAAATTAAAAATATCTTGGGCATTGACATTACATATGAAGAAGATGAAGAACGAATTGGTAATTTATGTTTAGATGATGAAAATCATGTAGAAATTAATTATCTAGCAGAAGCTTCTGCAAAGTATTTTTTAACTGAAAATAAAGGACATGATAAACTATTTAAAGAAGCTCTAAAAAATAAAATGGATTTTATAGAATTTATACAGCAATTTGTAAGCCAAGAATTAGCAAAAAAATTAACAGAAAATAATATTGAAATATACGATAGGAAATTTATTACCAATAGCTTCACAGAAATAGAATCAGATATTATATACAAAGTAAAAAATAAAGCACTATACATAATAATAGAAAATCAATCTACAATAGATAAAAACATGTCATATAGAATGCTAGAATACACATCAGAAATAATAAAAGAACATATGCAAATTACAAATAAAGAAAGTGAAAAATATCCAAAAATAATACCAATAGTAATAAGTACAAGTAATAGAAAATGGAATGCAAAATTAAAATATAGTGAAAAAGAAGAAAAAATAAAAGGACTAAATAAAAGTTACATAGATTTAGAATATATATTAGTAGATATTAATCAATATACAAAAGAAGAACTATATGAAAAAAACATAATGTTATCATATTTAATGTTATTAGAAAAAGCAGAAACGAAAGAAGAATACGAAGAAACAATAGAAAAAATGATAAACAATTTACGAGAAGAAAATATAAGTAAAATGGCAAGATTTGTAAAATGCATATTAGGGCAATTGCTAGAAGAAGAAAAAGTAGAACAAATAATAGAAGAATTAAGTAAAAAAGGAGGAAAAAAAGTTATGCCATCAGCATTAGAAAGATTTATGTTAAAAGAAAGAAAAGAAGGTAGAGAAGAAGGTAGAAGAGAGGGAAGAGAAGCAGGCAGACGAGAAGGCAGACAAGAGGGCAGAAAAGAAGCTAGAGACAAATTATATAAAGCAGCAGGCAAATTATTAAAACACGGAGTAAAAATAAATATTGTAAAAGAAGCAACAGGACTAACAGAAAAGGAACTAAAAGAACTTCAAATAAATAAATAATTTAACACCTTAAATTAATTAAAATAACAAATAATTTGTATAAAATTCCTAAAAATCTCCATCTTAAATAATAAGGTGGAGGTTTTTCATGTTCAAATTCAAAAAAGAAAAGAAAGAAAAAGTAGAAAAGGACCTACTAGAAAGTGTAGATAAACTAAATTTTACATTATCAAAAAACAATATATTAGAACTGGCAGAATTATTAGGAAATAAAAAGCAATTATTAATACGAAATTTAATGGCAGGAATGGCAAAAGGAATAGGCATAGGAATTGGCTTCACAGTGTTAACAGCCATATTATTAATCATATTGCAAAAAATAGTAACATTAAATATTCCAGTAATAGGAGATTACATTGCAGATATTGTAGAAATTGTGCAAAATAGTAAATAAGCTATAAATAAAATAATAAATTAATAAAAACTTTTAATAACTATTTATTTTTTTCTAACTTTTATATATAATGTATTCAATATAGAAATATAATTTAAAAAAGTAGCTTAAAAGTTAATTTATTTTAATGCTTACGAAATTAAAGTAAATAATAACTTTTGCTATATACAAAATGAAAAAGGTGGAAAGAATAATGAATTTAGCAAATAAAATAACAATAATAAGAATTTTATTAGTACCAATAATGGTAATAATTCCATTTTTAAATATTGAATCAAGCTTGTGGGGAATACCAGTAGAATACATAATAATTGACATTATATTTATTATAGCAGCTTTAACAGATAAACTAGATGGCTATATAGCAAGGTCAAAAAATCAAATTACTAATTTTGGAAAATTCTTAGATCCAATAGCAGATAAAATTGTTGTAATTACTGCAATGGTTATGCTTGTAGAATTTAATCACTTACCTGCATGGATTCCAATTATAGTAATTTTTAGAGAATTTGTAGTATCTGGCTATAGATTAATAGCTGTAGAATCAAATGGAAAAGTAATAGCAGCAAACATGTGGGGAAAACTAAAAACAGTAACTCAAATGTTAGCAATAGCACTTGCTTTTATAGATCCAAATGCTTATGGAACCATATTTAATGGTAAATTAACAGGATATGAATTCTTTATAAATTTATTAGTCACTTTAACCATGAGCGTATCTGTGGTAGCCACAATATTTTCAGGATGGGAATATATTAAAGACGGTAAAAATTTATTTAAAGACTCTATGTAAGGCTACTATAAATAAAAATAACTAAGCCCAAAATATGCAAAATTTTTTTACTTTTAACATAGAAAATTCAATTTTTCATATACAATAAAACCATATATAAAAAATTAAATTGGTTACTTTAAATTATAACTACCAATTAATTAGAAAGAGGATAAAAATGGACCTTGAACAAGCCAAAAAAAGAGCAGAAGAATTAAGACCATTATTAAAATACTATACACAAAAATACTTTGATGATGAGCAAGTTGTTAGCGATTATGAATATGATATGCTCATGAAAGAATTAAAGCAAATTGAAAAAGAATATCCAGAACTTATTACAGAAGATTCGCCAACGCAAAGAGTTGGTGCAAGCATAAAAAAAGGTTTTGAAAAAGTAACACATGAAGTTCCTTTGCAAAGCCTTCAAGATGTTTTTACATTTGAAGAAGTAGAAGAATTTGATGAAAGAATGAAAGAAGCTTCCATAAAATACAATAGACCACTTGAATATGTTGTAGAAACAAAAATAGATGGATTATCATCTGCCATAGAATATGTAAATGGAAAACTTCTAAGAGGTGCTACTCGTGGCAATGGAACAGTTGGAGAAGATGTTACTCAAAATATTAGTACAATAAAAACTGTGCCAAAAACCTTAAAAGAACCAATATCTATTACTGTTCGTGGGGAAGTATTTATTGGAAAAGAAGATTTTGAAAAAATGAATGAGGACAGGCTATTAGAAGAACAAGAACAATTTGCAAATGCTAGAAACGCAGCAGCAGGTTCACTTAGGCAGTTAGATAGCAAAATAACTGCATCTCGTCCACTTAATATATTTATATTTAATGTACAAAAAAGCCCAGATATCACTTTTGAAACGCATTATGAAAGTTTATTATACTTAGAAAAACTAGGTTTTAATGTAAACCCAGTTAAAATTTTGTGCAAAAATATGGAAGAGGTAAGAAATGCTATTGAAGAAATAGGAAAAATGCGTGATAATTTAGATTTTGGAATAGATGGTGCAGTAGTAAAAGTAAATGATTTGGAATTAAGAGAAAAGGTAGGTACTACTTTCAAAACTCCAAGATGGGCTGTAGCATATAAATATCCACCAGAAAAAAAGGAAACTTTACTAAAAGATATTGTATGCCAAGTTGGAAGAACAGGGGCAATTACTCCAATGGCTATTTTAGAACCAGTACATGTAGCAGGTTCAAAAATTTCAAAAACAACACTTCATAATGAAGACTATATAAAACAACACGATATACGTATTGGCGATACAGTACTTATACAAAAAGCAGGAGATGTTATTCCAGAAGTAGTAGGTGTAGTGAAATCTAAAAGAAATGGAACTCAAGAAAAATTTTCTATGCCAACTGTATGTCCTGTATGTGGTGCAGAAGCTATACGTGAAGAAGGAGAAGCAGTTGTTAGGTGTATTGGAATAGAATGTCCTGCAAAACAATACAGAAACATTATTCACTTTGCATCTAAAGATGCTATGAATATAGATGGTTTAGGGGAAGCCATAATAGAAGAACTAATAGAAAGAAAGCTTATTTCTAATATTGCAGATATTTATAAATTAACCTTTGAAGATATAGCATCTTTAAAGAAAAATGGAAAAAAGTTTGCTCAAAATTTGTTAAATGCTATTGAAGAAAGTAAAAATAGAGACCTATATTGCTTAATTAATTCACTAGGAATTAGGCATGTAGGAGTAAAAGGAGCAAAAACTTTAACTAAATATTACAAAACAATGGATAAATTAATAGAAGCTCCTTATGAAGAACTAAGAATGATAGATGATATAGGAGAAATTACAGCACGTTCAATTACTGAATTTTTTAAACAAGAACAAACACTTGATTTAATAGAAAAATTAAAACAAGCAGGTGTTAACATGAAGGTACTAAAGGAGCAAGCAGAAAGTGAAAAATTTGCTGGAAAGACCTTTGTTTTAACAGGCAGTTTAGAGAATTATACAAGAGATGAAGCAAGCCAAATAATAGAAAACTTAGGAGGAAAAACATCTTCTTCAGTATCTAAAAAAACAAGTTATGTATTAGCAGGGGAAGATGCAGGAAGCAAATTGAAAAAAGCACAGGACTTAGGCGTAACTATTATATCAGAAGAAGAATTTGTAGCTATGATTAATAGTTAAATAAAAAATATATAAAGAAATGATAAATGCCGAATAATAAAATCAATAAATAATAGGAAAAATTAAAATATAATAAAATTATTAAACAATAACAAGAATTAAAATATAATAAAAATTTAAATAATAAGAAGAATTAAAAAATGGTAAGTGCAAATTGGGGAGGAAAAATGGACGGAAAATATAGTTTTAAAAACTTTAATCAAAATTTAGAAGATGGATATCAAATTTATTTTACTTATGTACGAAATAGATATTTGTTATTTAAAACAGCGGATAATTGCTATACACAAAAATTACTTACAGTTAGTGATAAAAATCCTCAGCCAAGAAATAGTATGATTACGTATAAAAGAGTAAAAGAAATGTTTCCACACATGGAAAATATAGAATATAAAACAGGAATTTCAGATGCAATAGAAAACTAAAAAATATAGTTTTGTAAGTAAAATGCAGGTAGGCAAAATAAAGAAACTATTCATACTACAATTATTTTTTAGACCAAATGTTTTGACACAAAACCTCAAATGTGCTATAATAAAAGTATACCTAAATTTTGAAAGGGGTTAGCAACAATGATTATGCCTATCGTCATGAAAGAAGAACTTCGTACCCAGATTGACCATGAGCTGAAAAGCTATGGTCTCAAGATCGCCGGTTCTCAATGGATACCCACCAATTGCTGGTGGGTATCCATTGAGAACCGGTACGGTTCCTACAACCGGCGCAATGTCGCCGACATGTTGATGTCCATTTTGGACGTCGAAGAGATCGTTCTTGACGGAACGATGTTCATCAGGAAGGACATTAAACCCCATCGCCGCATTTTAGCATAAATGCGGTGAAACCAAAAGAGGCTATTACTTTCCTAAGTATAGCCTCCTTATTATGAAATTAAAAAGTTATTGGGTACCTATTCAAAACCTTTTATATAAAGTAATGAGCAAGGTCTTATTTTAGCCTAAAAATCCTTATTAGGTTTTACAATAACAGTTTTTTGATTAGTATAAATAACCATGCCATGCTTTGCAGACTTTGGCTTTTTTACATATTTTACTAAAGTATAATCAACTTGTGCATTAGAAGATTGAATAGCTTTACTATGATATGCAGCAATAGAAGCACATTTATTAATAGTTTCTTGAGAAGGAACTAAATTGTTTGTAACTAATATAACATGGCTTCCATGAATATCTTTAACGTGAAACCAGATATCATCTTTATTAGCAATTTTGAAAGTAAGCTCATCATTTTGCTTATTATTTTTCCCAACTAATACCTTAAAACCATCAATTTCATACACAATAGGTTCTACTAAAGTTCCTTTTTTACTTTTCTTTTTAACTTGCTTTTTACTATTTTGTTTTTGCTTAGAAGAAAAAGAATCTTGAATCTCATCATATATTTCATCTAAATCATTTATATTTTTACTAGCCTGAATTTCATAAACAATACTTTCTAAATAATCAATTTCCTTTTCAAGTTCTATTTTTTGTTCTCCAACAATGGAAAAAGTATTTTTTAGCTTATGATATTTCTTAAAATATTTTTTAGCATTATCAGCAGGTAAAATAGAAATATCTAAAGGAATATCAATTAATTCATTGTTATTATAATAATTTGTAAGTTCAATATGAGATAAATGCTCCTTAGGTATTTGATATAAAAAATTAGTAATTAATTCTCCATATAGTTTATATTTATCTAAGTTTTGACATTCTTTTAATTTTTCATCAATTCCAGAAAGTTTTTTAGAAATTCTTTTTAATTTTGCAGAAATAAACTGAAGCAATTGATTTCTATATGATAAAAACTGTTCTTGCCTTTTTTTATTACTATAATAATCATCTAAAAACAAATTAACTTGTAAAGGCTCTTTTGAACTTTCACAAATTTGCAAAGTATAGTCATTTTCAAAAGTAATAGCTTCAGTGTTATTTTTTGTAATTTCATTTTGCAATTCTAAAATATATTTAGCAAGAACATTATAATTATTTAAATTTAATGCATCATTTATATCAAGAAAATTTATTGCATTTATAACTAAGGTTTTACTAATACCAGTAAAGTTTTCTACAAAAAAATCACATAAGGAATTGAAGTTACTTAGCTTATTTTCTAAATTTTTATAATCTGAAATATTAACTTTATTAGATGCTGGTAAAATATATTGTACATGCGGAAAAATATTGCGGTAAGCACCATTTTCTATATAAAAATGTTTTAAAGAATCTATAATAATATTATTCGCATCTAAAAGTAATATATTACTATGTTTTCCCATAAGTTCAACAATCAGCTTTTTAGCTTCAGGCTTATATTCATTATCACCATCAGATAAACTTATTACCAAAATTCTTTCATGATTTATTGTGCTAATACCTGTAATTTTATAATTCATTAAATGCTTACGTAAAAGCATACAAAAATTAGGAGCAACCAAAGGGTTTTCCTTTTTAGAAGTAGTTAAATAAGCAGAATAAAAATTAGAAGAAGTATTTAAGCTTAGAGCATAAGTTAAATTATTTGAGTAAATACTTAAAATTACTTCATCTGAATTAGGCTGATAAATTTTTTGAATTTTTCCACCAATTAAACATGTATTTAATTCTGTTATAACAGCATTTAGTACAAAACCATCAAAAGCCATATATAAATTAATCCTTGTAATTGTATTTAGGTTTTTATAAAGGAAATTACCTATAAACCTATAAAAATTAGCTAAAAGCAAGAAGTAATATAATAAATAACAGAAAAATAATAACATATTTCATATAAAATATCAACTTTTTCTTTTGTTTCTATTGACAGAAAAATGTAGAGTATATATAATAAAAACAGTGCTTAAATAAATTATAAAAATATTAAATATTTAAAAAATGCTTCTATAGCTCAGTAGGTAGAGCGCAGCCATGGTAAGGCTGAGGTCGCCGGTTCGATTCCGGCTGGAAGCTCCAATTAAAGACAACTTACGAACTTATAAAGGTTTCGTAAGTTTTTTCGTTTTAGAAAAGATGAATCGAACTTAATAAAATTATTAAAAATGTTCTCTTAAATCAAAGAAAGGAGGACATTTTTTATGCTTGAATTTAAAGAAATGCAAGAACTAAAGCCAAATAACGAATTACTAGAACTTATTAAAAATTACACTTATACAACTAAAAACGGTAAAGAAAAGCATTTGTTATATACTAATCTACAATTTATCCAACCAACAGAATATATAATTACATATCCAATAAGTCTTAAAATTCTTGAATATAAAGTCAATGAAATAAGTAATAAATCTTATTATATAAAAGAATACAATGAAAAATATAATTTAAAAGAAATAAAACAAATTCTTATAAAATTAAAAAATTAATCTTCTATTTTACAATTTAATAAAAAATTTTAAAATTTAGATTGCAAAATTGCATTTTAGTTAGGAAACATATAGAGGAGGTGATTTTATGAGATGTGGAGTTTATGTAAGAGTTTCAACAGATGACCAAA
>CANRKF010000009.1 GCA_947631145.1 uncultured Clostridia bacterium
GCGGAGTAAAATTCTATGAAAGAAAAGAAATAAAAGACGCCATAGCATATTTAAGACTAATACAAAATCCATCAGATAACATATCCCTAAAAAGAATTATAAACGAGCCAAAACGAGGAATAGGAAAAACCAGCATAGATAATATATCACAAATGTCTGATGAAACAGGCGCATCAATGTATGAAATTATAAAAAATGCAGAAAACTATGGGCTAAATAGAGTAAAAGCAAATAGTGAAGAATTCATAAACTTAATAGAAAATTTAAGACTAAAAAAAGAAGAATTAAGCATTTCCGAATTAATAAAAGAAGTATTAAGTAAATCAGGTTATACAAAAGCATTAGAAAACGAAAACACAGTAGAAGCAGAAACCAGAATACAAAACTTAGAAGAATTTTTAACAGTAGCAATGGAATTTGAAGAAGAATCAGCCGATAATAGCCTAGCAGAATTTTTAGAAAGTATTACACTATCTAGCGACATAGACGGAATGGAAGACGAAGAAAATTCAGTTACATTAATGACATTGCATAGTGCCAAAGGACTAGAATTCCCAACCGTATTCTTAGTAGGAATGGAAGAAGGAATATTTCCGGGTTATAAATCAATAGGCGAACCAAAAGAACTAGAAGAAGAAAGAAGACTATTCTATGTAGGAATCACCAGAGCAAAACAATTTTTATATTTAAGCTATGCAAAACATAGAACCATTTTTGGATCAACAAGTTACAACGCAGTATCTAGATTTATAAAAGAAATACCAGAAGAATTGTTAGACTCAAAAGTACAAGAAACAAATGACGATAACTTTGGAGAAATGGAATTCAACTGGGAATACGGTAAACATAATACAAGCAAAGTAACAACATTTGCATTTAATACAGCAGAAAAAGTAAACATAAATCCAAAACCAGTATATCAATTCAGAACAGCAGAAAGCTTTTTAAACTCATTAAATCAGAAAAAAGCGCAAAATGATATAGACATCACAAAATATGAACAAGGACAAAGAATTTACCATAAAAAATTTGGAGAAGGAACTATTCAAAAAATAGAACCAGAAGGAGACGATTACAAAGTAGATATAGACTTTGATAAATCAGGACATAAAAGACTAATGGCAAAATTTGCAGGACTTGAAATAATAGAGTAAAATTATTGAAAATTTTAGAACCGCTTTTAAGTTAAAAATTGCAAAAATAGAGAATGTTGTACCAGTTGTATGGTAAAATATTCTCTATTTTTATAGTGGTATTTATTTTTGATTTTGCTATTTTATAACACCCTCTTTTTTAGTTTATAAAAATTTAAATTACTATGCAAAAGGTTATTATCATCGAAATAAAAAAATTTACTCTTTATTTCTGTAAAAATTTTTAAAAAGTGTATAAAAATTTCCAAAAAGTCCATAATAAAAATAATACTATAAATAGAAAGGGAGGGTAAAAATGGCAAACTTAAATCAATTAGAATTACAGCACCTAAGACATTTAATTGGAGCACATGAAACTGCATATCAAAAACTAAATACATTTTCTTCACAAGCAGTAGATCCACAAATTAAGCAAATCTTTTCAAAATCTGCGCAAGATGCATTAAACACCAAACAAAAATTATTATCATTTTTAGAAGATTAAAAATAGGAGGAAATAAAAATTATGGACGAAAAAACAATGGTAAATGACATATTAAGTGGGGTCAAATCAGACTTAACAGCATATCAAACAGCAATTTCAGAAGCAGAAAATATGGGGTTAAGGCAAACACTTCAACAAATAAGAAATGGAGACGAAAGTTTTCAATATGAATTATTTAAAATAGCACAAGCAAAAGGATACTATCAACCAGCACAAAAAGCCACTGTAACAGAAATACAAACAGTAAAAGAAGAAATGTCGCATTAGGGACGTTTCTTAACGCGACATTTTGTCGTTTTTAAAAACGTCCCCAATGCGACAAAATGTTACAAAAATGTAATAAAAACTTAATAAAAGAACCAAAAAAAGCTCTTACGAATTTTCGTAAGAGCTTTTTTATGGGTGCGATAGACATGTCATTAATATTGTAGTCTTTTTATCATCTAATTCAATATTGCATCTTTTAGCTAATATATTATTCATATTATTATCAACTTTAAAAAAATATAATAAAAATAGCTACAATCCATCTATTAATCCTAAATTGATTTTATATTAGTATATCATACAGGCAAAGAAATAACAATATATTACAAGAAAAATACAGGGAAATTGTTACAGGACGTAACAAAAACTAAAAAATATTAATAAAAAGCCTTGTAAAAATTTTTTTATTATTATAAAATATATAGCGAAAAAAGAAAAAATTCTTACGGAAATAACAAACATATAGCAAAATAACTATTAAAAATAAAAGTCAAAAATAGCAAAACAAAAAATACGTTAAAAAATAAAGTTTCTAGGTAACCTAAAAACCTAAATATATTAAAATAGGGAGTGTTTAAAATAAATATCGTAAAAAAAATCGTAACATATTTTAGAACCTCAATAAAAGTAATAACAATAACCACAGTCTCTGCAATTTTAATAGTAGGGCTAGTAGCATTCTTTTATAAACCAACCTATGCAGTATCACTAAATGGAGAACTAATAGGCTATACCGAAAACAAAAGCAAATTACAAAACGAAATAAATAAATACATGGAAGGCGAAGCAGAAGAAGGAATAGCCTTTAGGCAAATAAACTCAGTTCCAGAATACACACTATGCTTATTAAAAAAAGATATAACACCAAATGATGAAGAAATATATGCAAAAGTAACAGAAGATGGAACACAATACTATAAATACTATGCCATTACAGATGACGGAAAAGAAAAACTTTATGTATCAAAATTTGAAGATGCAGAAAGCGTAATAAAAAAATTAAAAGATAAAAATAGCCAAAACAAAAATGATATAGGGATAGTAGAAAAATATGATACAGAAACAAAAGAATTTACCACCGTAGAAAAATGTGTATCAGAGCTATATGAAGCACCAAAACCAAAAGTAGTATACACAGCAAATGCCTCTTCAGGCTATGTATCAGGTTCATCAAGTGCAAAAGTAAATATAGGAATATCTTTAATAAGACCAATATCAGGAACCATCACATCAAGATTTGGAAGCAGAGAAAGCATTCGTAGCTCACCACATAGAGGGCTAGATATAGCAGCACCTACCGGAACACCTATAAAAGCAGCAGCAGCGGGAACGGTAGTATCAGCAGGTTATAGTGGCTCATACGGAAACATGATACTCATTTCACACGGAAATGGAGTACAAACACTTTATGGCCATTGCAGTGTTTTAAATGTATCAAAAGGACAAGCAGTATCACAAGGCCAAATAATTGGAAAAGTAGGAACCACAGGAAATGTTACAGGACCACACTTACACTTAGAAGTAAGAATAAATGGAGTTCTATATAACCCACAAAACTACGTATATTAAAAAAATTCTAAAGAAAATACATAAAAAGAGAAGATTTTACCATATAATTAGTAACAATCTTCTCTATTTTTTATTAAAAAGAATATTATAAAACCAAGCATCATACTAATTTACTTAGAAATGCTTAAAAAATTAATATAAAAACAAGCTTCATACCAATTACTTAAAAATGCTTAAAAAATTATTATAAAACAAAGCTTCATACCAATTACTTAAAAATGCTTAAAAAATCATTATAAAACCAAGCATCATACCAATTTACTTAAAAATGCTTAAAAAAATTAGTATAAAACCAAGTTCCATACTAATTTTATTTAAAATCTAAAACTAAACAAAATGTTTAAAACCAATTTTTAAAGCATTATTTTTCATAACTAAAGTACCACACTCAGCAAGCTTGCTAGCAAAACTTTTAGAATTAGAAACACACTTAGCAAACTCAGTAATATTAGCATAAAAATTAATTTCAGAAGCAATATCTGTATGTATGTTGCTAATTAATAAATAATAGCACTCCTTATAACTATAAAGTAAAATATTTTCAGCCAATTTATTTATATGAGCAGTATTTTTATTATCCTTTAAAAAATGCAAAAAGCAACAAAAATCTTCAAAACAATTAAACATATAAACAGCCTGAGTAGTAGAAGCTTGAGTTAAGCATTTTCTTTTAATAGTAAACTTCCTCTTAGGAGGTTTATCAGCAATTTCACTATTTTCAGGGTACACCTTTGTAATAGTAAAAATAAAATTAGTATCTGCCATTGCCAAAGCCTCAATTTTTAAATTAAAATCCTCTGGATCAAAACCAGTTTCCTTTTTAGCCTCATCTAGCATATCAAGTAAAATATTTTGCGATTCAATGCTATTAGACATAAAAGAATGAAAATCAATATGTTTTTCAGTTAAATCTTGCATAGTTAAAATAATTCTTATTTTATTATCACTTAGCTTTTCAAATTTCATCAAGTAGCCTCCAAAATACATTCTCTTTAATCATATTATACTACTGTTGGTAGCAAAATGAAACCAACAAAATATGGAAAAATTAAAATTACTTATAAAATATAACACAAAAAAAATAAAAAGGAAATAGATTTATAGAAAAATATAACAATTATCTTGAAAAAAATGCTAATTGCATATATAATACTAGCTATATGGAAAAAACGAAACGAACCACTAAGGAGGAAAAAACATGGCACTAAGAGATAAAGGTATATGGATACTAATTTTATTTATATTAAGTGGACTTGTAGTAGGAGGCTTACTTGGAGAACTTGCATCACATGTAGATTACTTATCATGGCTTGCCTATGAAAAAGAATTTGGCTTTAGCACACCAGTAGAGCTAAATTTAAGTGTTATAAGATTAACTTTTGGATTAACATTTAGAATTAATATAGCAAGTATAATAGGAATAATTTTAGCAGTATTTATTTATAGAAAAATTTAAGCTATAAATGAATAAAAAAGAAATAGGGGAAAATACTTTATTTATAGTCATAAACTAAAATTTAATTCAAAAAATATTTATGGGGGCTAAAAAAAATCTGTAAATTTGAAAAAAATTAAAAAATTCAAATTTTAAGCAAAACAAGAAAGGAAGGTATTTTAATATGCCAACAAAAATAAAACAGCTCCCAAGTTCAGAAAGACCTTATGAAAAACTAGAAATGTATGGAGAAAATACATTATCTAATGCAGAATTACTAGCGATAATTATAAAAAGCGGTACAAAGGAAGAAAGCTCAGTTACGCTAGCTCAAAAAATACTTTCACTAGGAATGGAAGAAAACAAAAACAAAAATAGTTTAAAAATTTTACAAGAATTATCTCTTGAAGATTTAACAAAACTACGCGGAATAGGAAAAATAAAAGCAATTCAAATAAAAGCAGTATGTGAACTTGCCAAAAGAATATCAAGAGCAAATGACATAGAAAAAATAAAAATAAAAGAACCATCAGATATTGTAAACATACTAAATGAAGACTTAAAACTAGAAAAAAGAGAAATAGTGAAAGTAGTAATATTAAATTCCCAAAATGTAATAATAAAAATACAAACAATTTCACTTGGAGGAACTAGCAACGCACATATAGATATAAGAGACATTCTGCACGAAGCAATAAAAAGAAACGCACCTAGAATTATTTTAGTACATAACCATCCATGTGGAGACGCAACACCTACTGAAGACGATATACAATTAACCAAAAAATTAGAAAAAGCATCTGAACTTATAGGAATAAAACTATTAGATCATATTGTAATTGGATATAATCAATATGCAAGCATAAAAAATTATGCATTAAAAAAGCAAGATAGTGAAAATTAAATAATTATACGTAACTTTAAAAAATAATTAAATTTAAATGAGTATACATAAACTTTAGAAAAAATAATAAAAAATCAAATAAGTATACATAAACTTTAGAAAAAAGTAATTAACTTTAAAAGCTTATACATAACTTAAAAAAACAATTAAAATTCAAATAATTATATATAACCACAAAAAACTAGAAAGGAAGAAAAATTTAATATGAACTTATTTAACCTAAACTCAAAAGACATAGGAATAGACTTAGGAACAGCCAATATCATAATAACATTAAAAGGAAAAGGAATAGTATTAAATGAACCATCAGTAGTAGCAATAGAAAAAAACACAGGAGAAATTCTAGCAACAGGAAAAGAAGCAAAAGAAATGTTAGGAAGAACACCAGACGACATTTATGCAGTTAGACCAATGCAAGATGGAGTTATAGCAGACTTCACAGCAACACAATTAATGTTAAAAAATATGGTACAAAAAGTATGCCAAAGATACAATGCAGGAAAACCAAGAGTTGTAGTAGGCGTTCCATCAGGAATTACAGAAGTAGAAGAAAGAGCAGTAGAAGAATCCGTATTACAAGCAGGAGCAAAAGAAGTATATTTAATAGAAGAACCAATGGCAGCAGCTATTGGAGCAAACCTAGAAGTATCAGAACCAACAGGAAGCATCATAGTAGATATAGGAGGAGGCACCACAGAAGTAGCAATTATCTCACTAGGAGGAATTGTAGTAAGCAATTCACTTAGAATAGCAGGGGACGAGCTCACAGAAGACATAGTAAATTATGTAAAAAAAGAAATGAACCTAGCAATAGGAGAAACAACAGCAGAAAGTGTAAAAATAAAAATAGGCTGTGCCAAACCACTAATGACAGAAGAAGAAACAGAAATTAGAGGAAGAAACTTAACAACAGGGCTACCAGAAGTATTAACAATAAATTCTACACAAGTTCAAGAAGCAATGTCAGAATCCATAGAAAAAATAATAGACCTAATAAAACAAACACTAGAAAAAACACCACCAGAACTTGCATCAGACATTATGGAAAAAGGAATTGTTCTAACAGGAGGAGGAGCACTAATTCAAAACTTCGACCAACTATTAGCAGAAAGAACAGAAATGCCAGTATATATTGCCGAAAACCCACTAGAATGTGTAGCAAAAGGAGCCGGAAAAACCTTAGAAGACTTAGAAAAATTAAGAACAGTTCTAAGCAGTTCAAGAAAAAGATAAAAATTCAAAGGAAAAATAGCAATTATATAAAGAATAATTGTTATATAAAAGTTTATAGGTAACCTTCTAAAAACCTTAAATCAATTATACAGGGAGAAGTAAATGTATAAAAGCAAAAAAACAGGAGTTATAGGTATTACAATTACAATAATTATTTTAATATTAATAGTTATATTATCTAATACAGATATAAAAGAAGTATCCTATATAGAAAATATATTAGGAAGTATTGTTATGCCAGTACAAAATGGACTTACCTATTTAAAGAATAAAATAGAAGGAAATGATAGTTTTTTCATAGAATTAGAAAGCCTAAAAAAAGAAAACGAAACCTTAAAACAAAAAAACAGTGAACTAGAACAATCACTAAGAGAACTAGAAATTATAAAATCAGAAAATCAAACACTAAAAGAATATGTAAACTTAAAAGAAAAATATCAAGATTATCAAACAATTCCAGCCTATATAATAAATAGAGACATAAGCAACTTTACAAAAACCATAGTAATAAATGTAGGAGAAAAAGATGGAATAAAGCCTAAAATGACAGTAATATCAGACAAAGGCCTAGTAGGCTACATAATATCAACAACAAAAAGCACCTCAAAAGTACAAACAATAATAGATCCATCCACATCAGTAAGTAGCATAATAACCACATCAAGAGAAGAAATTATAGTAAGTGGAACATTAGAATCTAATACCAATTTAAAAGCCACATATATACCTACAAATGCAACACTACTTGAAAATGATAACATAGAAACCTCAGGCTTAGGAGGAATTTATCCAAAAGGAATTCATATAGGAACAATAAAGCAAATAATAAATACACAAAACAGCATAGATAGATACGCAATAGTAGAAACAGCAGTAGACTTCTCAAAACTAGAAACAGTATTAGTTATTACAAACCAAGTTGAAGAATAATTTTTAGAAAAAATAAAAGAAAGAGTGAAGGTTGAAAAATAATTACAATTTTTTTCTAACCAGATTTTTGCCTTAGGAAGGAATGTGATTAAATATGAAAAAAATACTCACCTTAATAGCAATAATAATTACATTTTTTATTATATATTTTCTACAAGCAAACTTTTTTACATGGTTTACTATAAATGGAGTAATGCCCAATTTATTTGTTATATTTGTATTATGGATAGGTCTATTTATAGGCAAAAAATCAGGACTCATATTTGGTCTACTATTTGGAATTTATATAGATATATTAATAGGAAAAACCATAGGATTATCAGGAATAATGTTAGGAATAATCGGACTAATTGCAGAATACATAGACAAAAACTTCTCAAAAGATAGCAGACTTACAATTATGTTAATAATAGCAGCAAGTACAGCAATTTATGAAATAGGAATATATATATTTCAAATAATAAAATGGAAAATAAGCCCAGAAATTTTACCATTTATACAAACACTATTAATTGAAATATTGTTTAATGTTATTTTATCAATAATATTATATCCAATAATCCAAAAATTAGGAAACATAGCAGAAAGTAAATTCAAATCAAAAACAATACTAACAAGATATTTTTAAATTGTCGCATTAGGGACGTTTCTAAAAGCGACAAAGTGTCGCACTAGGGACACATCTTAAAAAACATCTGTCCCAAAAGCGACAAACTGTCGCATTAAGAAACGTCCCTGAAGCGAAGCGACAAAATCATAAAGGGAAGTGAAATAAAAAATTTGAAAGCCAAAAAAACGCGAAATGAAAAATTAAGATATAACATAATAAATATGCTAATATATATAGTAGGCATAGTCTTATTAATGCAACTTTTTAACTTACAAATAGTAAATGGCGAAGAATATAGGCAAACCTCAAACACAAGACTTACTAGAGAATCCACACTAAAAGCAGCAAGAGGCGATCTTACAGATAGAAGCGGAAATAAATTAGTAACAACAAAAATAGGATATAGCTTAGAAATATATAAAACAAAATTAGATAATAAAACTTTTAATCAAACCATACTAAAGTTAATAGAACTATTAGAAAAAAATAAAGATAAATATATAGATAACTTTCCAATCACTGTATTGCCATATAAATATACACTTCAAGGAGAAGAATTAAAAGAGTGGAAAGAAGAAAATAAAATAGAACAAAATGCCACTGCAGAGCAAGCATTTGCAATATTCAAAGAAAAATATGGAATAGAAGAGCAAGATGAAAAAAAAGCTAGAAAAATAATAGCAGTACGATACGAAATGACTCGAAATGGAATTAGTAACATAAAGCCAGTAACAGTTTCAAAAAACATTAGCTCAGCAAGCGTAAATCAAATAGAAGAACAAAGCGCGTACTTTCCGGGAGTAGCAATAACAAAAGAACCAGTAGTCACATACCCTTACGGAAGCTTAGCATCACACATATTAGGCTACATAGGAGCAATATCACCAGAAGAATACAAAACCAAAAAGGACAAGTATGATATCAATGATATCATTGGAAAAACAGGAATAGAATATACACTTGAAGACTATTTAAAAGGCGAAGACGGAACAAAACAAGTAGAAATGTCAGTAGATGGAACAATTACAGGAGAATATACTACAAAAGAAGCAGTAAAAGGAGCAGATATATCATTAACCATAGATGCAAATTTGCAACAAAAAGTAGAAAAAGCCTTAGCAGATAACATAAAAAAAATAAGAGAAGGAAAATATGGCAAAGCCTATAATGCAGAAGGCGGAGCAGCCATAGTAATGAACGTAAAAACAGGAGAGGTATTAGCTTTAGCTAGTAATCCAGACTATGAACCAGAATTATACGTTACAGGAATATCTAACGAAAAATTACAAGAATATGACAAAGGAAAAAGCCTATACAATAGAGCAATTTCCGGTCAATACGCACCGGGTTCAACTTTCAAAATGGTAGTAGCAACAGCAGCATTAGAAACAAATGTAATAAAGCCAACCACAAGAATAAACGATATAGGAGTATATCCTAGAGGCTACCATCCAACATGTTGGTATTATAGTGAACATCACTATGGACATGGATATTTAAACTTACAGCAGGCAATACAAAAATCATGTAACTACTATTTTTATGAAATAGGCTATAGAATGGGATCAATAGAACCAGTTATTAATTACGCAAAAGCCTACGGATTAGGCTCTTTAACAGGAATTGAACTATCAGGAGAAGCAACCGGAACAGTAGACTTAGTAAAAAGTTGTTTAGAACAAACAGGGCAAGCATGGCAATTTGGAGATACACTATCAGCAGTAATAGGGCAAAGCTACAACGAATACACACCAATTCAAATGGCAAGATACATCAGCATGATAGCAAACGGAGGAAAAGCAGTAGATGTTACATTAATAAAATCAATTACCAAAACTGATGGAACGCAAATAAGCAAAGAAGAAATAGAAAAAGCAGTAAATGCAAAATTGGGAATAGATGAAAGCAGTAAAGTGCAAGACCTAAACCTAAAAAAAGAAACAGTGGATACAATATTAAAAGGAATGAAAGGCGTTACTAGCGAATACGGAGGAACAGCATACTATATATTTTCAGACTTAGGCATGGACATAGGAGGAAAAACAGGCTCAGTAGAAACAAACATAGATGGAAAAGTAAATGGCTGGTTTGTAGGATTTGCACCATATAAAGATCCAGAAATAGCAGTAGTAGCCTTAATAGAAAATGCAGGTTCAGGCGGAAACACAGCACCTGCAGCAAAAGAAATTATAAAAGAATACTTCGGAATGAACAGTAAAAATGTAGAAGAAAACACATCTGCAATACCTAGCACAGAAACCGTAAGATAAAAAATAATCAGCCAAAAATATAAAATAAAAAATAATATAAAAAATATAAGAAAAAGAATAATATAAAAATATGTATATAATTTATATTAAATAATCATATACAAAGCAACTTAATATAAAAAAATAAGACATAGGAGGAGATCGAATATGAAAAGTATTATTAGTGTTCAAACAAAAAAAGACAGTGTAAATATAAAAATAGAAGAAGAAACCACACAAAAACAAGTATTACAAGCATTAAAGAAAAAACTAACAGAACTAAAAAAATTATATCAAGAAGACACTACACCAATATATATTACAGGAAAAACCTTGAAAAATGAAGAAATGGAACAAATTCAAGAATTAATAAAAAAAGTAATACCTGTAGAAGTAAAATTTGATACTCCTAAAATTTTAGGATTACATGGAATAAAAAAGACATTCAGCAAAGAAATAGCAACTTCAGAAACTAAATTTCATAGAGGATCCTTAAGATCAGGGCAAAAAATTGAATATGAAGGAAGCCTAGTAATTTTAGGAGATGTAAATGCAGGAGCAGAAGTGCTAGCCGGAGAAAATATAGTAGTATTAGGAATATTAAGAGGAATGGCACATGCAGGAGCAAAAGGAAACAAAGAAGCCATTATAGCAGCAGCTTCAATTGAATCAGTGCAAATACGTATTGCAGATATAGTAAAAGAAATAGAAAAAAATGAAATACAAAATGAAATAAAAACCTGTGCTTATGTAAACGAAAAAGCAGAAGTTGTACTAGAATAAGTATACATAAATACAAAAGCAAAATGAACAAAACTGCAAAAAACACAATTCTTTGCTCCATACATCGAACAAAACTATTAAAAATACAAATTCTATTAAACATACTGAACAAAATTACTAAAAAATAAATTTTTTTCAATACATTGAACAAAAACAATAAAAATCACGGAATAAAATTATAAAATATCACGGAATAAATATTAAAAAATCACGGATTAAAATTGACAAATATCACGGAATAAAGTAAAATATATTTATAAGAGATAAAAATTAAAAAGGCAATTAAAATTTAAAAATAATTACAATTGAAAAATAATTACAATTTTAAATCTCCTTCAATCAGATTTATACATTAAGAAGGTTTATGGGTAACCCTTTAAAAACCTAAATATATTATACAAGGAATAGTGGTATTTGTGAAAATAGAAAATTATAAAAAAAGAATAGCTGATAAGAAAATAGAACATTATTTAAAATTATTTGGAGCAATTAGCATAGAAGGTCCAAAATACTGTGGAAAAACATGGGCAGGAAGATATCATTCAAATAGTGAAATCCTTTTACATAAAACTACTGGAGAACAATCAAATAATGTTGAACTTGCTAAAATATCACCATCTATTGTTTTAGAAGGAGAAAAACCAAGACTAATTGATGAATGGCAAGAAGCAACAAATTTGTGGGACGAAATAAGAATTGATGTTGATAAATCAGGATTAAAAGGACAATATATTTTAACAGGATCATCTACCCCTAATAGAAAAGGAATAGCACATAGTGGAGCAGGAAGATATGGAAAAATACATTTAAGAACAATGAGCCTATATGAATCAGGAGATTCTACGGGAGATATATCTTTAGAAGACTTGTGTAATAATAAATTTAAAAGTAAAGCAACAGGAGAAGTAGACTTAAGAAATTTAGCAAGGCTAATAATCAGAGGAGGCTGGCCCGGAAACTTAGAATACTCAGCCAAAGATGCAAGTGAAGCAGTACAAGAATATATAAATTTAATAATAGATGATGACTTGTTTAGACTAGATGGAATTAATAGAGATAAACATAAAGTAAAATTATTATTGAAATCATTAGCAAGAAATGAAAGTACAACTGTATCAAACATGACCTTAAAGAAAGATATTAATGAAAAAGATAACGAAGATATAGATATAGACACATTAGCATCATATTTAAATGCATTAGATAAACTATTTTTATTAGATAACGATGAACCGTTTTCAACTAATGTACGTTCATCAGTTAGAGTAAAACAAGCAGAAAAAAGGCACTTTGCAGATCCATCTATTGCCTGTTCATTACTAAATATAAAAGAAGAAAATAAACTTATAAATGATTTAGAAACCTTTGGATTTTTATTTGAAGCTATGGTAGAAAGAGATTTAAAAGTTTATGCAGATAGCTTTAATGCAAAATGTTATCATTATCAGGATTATCAAAATAAAGAAATAGATAGTGTTATAGAATTAGAAAATGGAGAATGGTGTGCATTTGAAATTAAACTTGGTGCAAATCAAATTGAAAAGGCCGCAAAAGATTTAGTAAGTTTAAAGAAAGAAATTGAAAATGAAAATGGAAAAGCGCCATCAGTTCTTTGTGTAATTTGTGGCTTAACAAATGCAGCATACCAAAGACCAGATGGGGTATATGTAGTACCAATTACTACATTGAAGCAATAAAATTTCCATTTTAACTTAACAACAGCAAAATCAAAGCCATAAATAAATACTCGTCCTTAACACCCTCTTGGTATAAGAACCAAATAAGGCAAATAATTAAAACATCATCAAAATATAATTTCAAACCAAAAATCTCAAAAAAAGTATCACCATAAACTTCCTCATCTTTAGAAGAAGTTTTTGAACCTTCTAACTTTTTAGAATCCTTAAAATCAGGTTTAACCACCTTATTATAATTATAAGAACCATTAGCATTAAAATTATATGGATTAGCAGAACTTGCAAAACTATTATTTATATAAGGTTTATCATAAAAATAATTATGCCTTCTAGGGCGAGGAAAATTAAAAAAAGGATAATTATAAACCATTTTTCTTTTCTCCCCCAAAAGGCCCCATCATTTCAAAAACCCTTCCCATACTAAAAAGTTTAATATACTGATCAACCTTCTCTTTTCTGCTAGGCTTTAAATAAGGCTTTAAAGACCTAAGTAGGTTAGCCCTAGAATCATTTTGACCTTTATTCATATTATCAATAATAGACTTCATTTTTAACATAGTATCCATATCAATATTAAAATTATTTTTATCAGAGGCAGAAGAGTCACCACTTTGCACATTGTCCTTTGAAGAAAAAACATTATTAGAAAAACCTGAATTACTTGTATTAGAATCAGCACTATATTTAGCATTGGAATTCATATTAGAGTTATTATTAGATCCAACACTAGAATTAGCATTGAAATTCATATTAGAGTTATTATTAGAGCCAGCACTAGAATTTCCATTGGCAAAACTACTTAGCATATTCTTAATATTATCAGGTATTTCATTATTTTTTATCATATCACTCATTTTTTTCATCATATCAGACATATCTTCACTCATAATATAACCAAACTAAGAAACCTATCTTAGCCGTGCCTCCTTTCAAATAATATAAAACTTTCAAATAATATAATTCTTTCTAATAAGGCAACCCCTTCAAATGCGGCACTCCCTTCAAATGCGCTAACTCCTCCGAATACTGTAATTCTTTCCAATAAAGCGATCCTTTTAACCCAATATAAACATTTCCAGAATTAAAAAACATATCACTATTTAAAATTACCATTTTTAAATTGATTAAAAAACTTTTCCTTATCCTCAGCACTCATCATCTGATTCAACTTAGCAAGCCCTTGCTCCAACTGGCTTTTATCCATTTTAGAAAGCAAATTCATAAGACTTGTCATATCCATATTATTATTCACGTTATTCCCCATAAACCATACACCCCTAAACAAATATCTATAATTATATATATTCTACTAATAAAAAAATGTTACTAAAAATAAAAAATAACTTAAATAAATATAAAAAACAAAAAATAAAAAAACAAAAAAATAAGCATAAAAAAATCAAAGGAAAAACTAATAAAAAAATGCTAAAAATAAGCATTTACAGCCTATAAAAAACACTAAAAAACCATCCAAAAACTATTCCAAAAAACATATAAAAAACATCAAAAAAATAGTTTACAAAAATAAAAAACAAAAAATTATGTAAATAAAAATTGGCAAAATACATATTTCTACCATATATGACATTTTTTGTAACATAAATTTAATATACGACTTAAAAAAATAACTTCCGTAAAAGAATTGACAAAATTCAACATTTCTGGAAAAGAATTACCATTGAAAAAAAAATTAAAGATGCTAAAATTAGTATTATAAACAATTATGTCTTTGAGGATATTTAGGAGGTTATTATGAAACTAAAACAAAAGATAATTACAATCTTATCAACAACAATTTTACTTGGGGGATATCTTCTACCGACAGGAAAGCTTGCTGTAGCTGCTGCAGTAGAAAATTTAAACTCTCAAAACTCACAAACGCAAAATTCAAATGTAGAATTTAATACACATTTAGACAACAGTACACATGAACAAGAATATAACATATCAAATGGTGGAAAAATGTTTGTTGTAGTAAATGTAAAACAAAACGGCTATTTAAAAAATGGAATAGTCGAGTTTAGTGAGTGTAATTATAAATTAAATAATGAACAAATAAATTCACAATATGTACAAAAAGTAGAAAATAACACAATTTATTTGAAACAAATAAATGCTGAAGAAAATGTAGTTTTAGAATTGCCAATTAGCTTCCTAAAAGAAGAATATATAGATCAGCAAATATTTGATAAAATTTCTAGTGCAAAATTAAAAGGAACATATGTAAATTCACAAGGAACCGAAATAGCAATAGAAAAAGAAGTAAAAAATCAAATAAAATGGCAAGCTGAACCAGAAACACAAATAAATGGAGAAATTACAAAATATATTCCATATAATTTAAATGGAAAATATGGAGTATTAATTCAAGCAAAAGTTACTTCAGCTTTAAAAGATAATGTATTACCGATTGAAAAAACATCTTTAGAAGTAACAGTGCCAACTATAAACGATAAAAAACCTCAAAGCATAAAAGTAATAGCAAATAAAACAACAGCAACTAACGGAGAAGAAACAGGAATTAAATTTACTACAGAAAATTATGAATATGATGAACAAACAAATAAAGTAAAAATAAATGTTGAAAACCAAATAAATGATCAAGGAAAAGTAGCATGGAAAAATGGACAAGACGAATATTTAGTTAACTTCATTTATAAAGGAGAAGATGTTTATAACTTTGCAAAAACTGAATTAGCTGAAGCAGAAAAAACAAAAGTAACAGCTGAAGAAATACAAAAAGGACAAATAAATGCAAATGCAATAAAAATGCAAATGCAAGTAAGTGGATCTCTTAGCACATATGGAACAGAACAAAAGGAACTATTAGCACAAGCTTCTGTTGAAGATAGTATACAAGAAACAAGGGGGAAAATTACAGACTTTACAGTAGAAACCGTAAAAAGTTTAAGTAAAGGATACATATACGCAAACTATGTAAAAACAGAAGAACAATTAAAAGAAGAACCAGACATAACAAAATTCGAAATATCATATAAAGCACAAATTAGCAACCATGAAGATATAAATGAAATAAAATTCAAAACAAGTGAAGAAAAATTTGTTGAAGACACGAAAGAAACACCAGTAGAGGCAAATATCATTACAAGTAGTATAAAAATTAATAAAGATGTATTTAGCCAAATATTAGGTGGAAGTGGAAAAATTGAAATATTAGGAAACACAAATGAATCAATAGGAGAAATAACTTCTTCTACTCAAACAGATGAACAAGGAAATTACGTTTTAAATTTAGAAAAAGAAATTAATGCAGTAACAATAAAAACTACTCAACCAGTAGCAGAAGGAAATTTAGAAATAAAAGAAGAAAAATCATTCAAAGCAAAACAAAGTATTGAAGAAGAAGAAATGAAAAAAATCACAAAATTAAAATTGTCAGCAACTTTAGAAGCAGATACAAATAACGAGACTAAAGCTTTAGAAATAGAATTACAAGAACCAGTATGCAAAGCTGAAATAAGCATAGAAGAAAGTAAAAAGAATCTATCAACAGTAGCAAAAAATGAAAATGTTATAATAAAAGTAGTATTAGATACATCAGATGCTAAAAATGCATTATATAAAAATCCAGAATTGCAAATAGGAATGCCAAGTCAAGTATCAGATGTAGAAATAAAAGATGTAAAAATTTTATTAGATGATGAATTAAAACTAAAAAGTAAATTTGTTACAGATAATCAAGGTTTTAAAATGATTAGAATACAATTAGAAGGAACACAAACCAAATATGAAAACTATGCAGATGTTGAAGAAAACAATGTAATAGCCAAAGGTGCAAATATTATAGTAACAGCAGATATTACCTTAAATAAACAAGAAACAAGCGGAACAGATGAATTGTGTTTGTTTTACACAAATGAAAATACTAAAAATTATAATGAAACAGTGTCTGGAAATGAAAAATTTGGAGTTGCTAAAACTAATATAAATATAACAGCACCAGTTGGAGTTATAACAACAAATAGCGTAAGTGGATATGATACAGAAGAGTCAAAATTACTTAATGCAGATCAAGAAGTATTAACAGCAACTGTAAAAACAAAAGGCGAAGAAAAAACAGTAAAATTTGAAAGTACTGTTGCAAATAACAATGAAGATACTATTAATAATGTATATATATTGGGAAGATTACCATTTGAAGGTAATAAAAAAATAGATACAAATGAAAGCTTAGGAAGCAATTTCACTATGAAAATGAAAAATGCAATAAAAACAAGTGGAATAGATGAAAACAATATTAAAGTTTATTATAGTACAGAAGAAAATGCAACAAAAGATTCCTTAACAAGTTCAAGCACTACATGGAAAGAAGATCCTAAGGATTATTCAAATATAAAAAGCTACTTAATTGCAATTGAAGGAGAATTTAAACATGGAGATCAAATAACCTTTAATTATGAAGCAGAAATACCAGCAAATTTAATATACAACAAAAGTGCTTATACCTACTACAAAGTATATTACAAAAATCAAGTGGAAGAAACAAAAGACTCTGGAATAATAGGCTTAATAACAGGAAATGGACCAGATGTAGAAGTAAAACTAAGTTCCGAAGTAAAAGAAAATGAAAGCGTAAAAGAAGGACAAAAAGTAAATTTCTTCGCAGAAATAAAAAATACGGGTGGGGAAAATTTAACTAATGTTACATTAAATATACCTGTACCATTAGAAGCAACATATGTAACATATAATATTGAAGATTATGAATTCATAAAAAGTGAAGAAACTGAAATCTCTATGCCTGTTGGAACTATAAAACCAGGAGAAACAAAAAAGGTAGAATATACTTTAGAAATGAAAGATAATTATCAGGGGGCTATATCAAACATAGTAAATGTAACTATCGATAATTTTAAAAATCCAGTTGAATCTAATGAATACATTGTTAATCTAATAGATGGGAAAATAGCCTTAGAATGTATAGCAATAAGGGATTATACTGTACCAGTTTATAAAGGTGACCAAATAAGAGGAATGATAACAATAAATTCATTAGACGAAATACAAGAAAATGTAACAATTACAATGGATATTCCAGAAGGAATAAAAGTAAAAGAAGCAATTTATGAAAATTATAATGGTGAAGAAGAAGACTGTGTAAAAATAGAAAATAATCAAATAGTAGTTAACCTTGAAAAAATGGAAGAATATACTAAAGGAACCATATCATTTATACTAGAAATAGGAGATTTTAAAGGTAAATATGAACTTTTTGCAACTGCTAAAATAGGAGGTACACCAGAACAAATTTCAAATAAGTTAATATATAATGTTTATATGCAAGAATTTGAAATAACTCAAAGTTCTTCAACAAAATACTTAAAAGAAAGAGAAGAAATAACTTATGAATTTACAATAAAAAATGTAGGAGATGCTGAAGTTGCCGGTGTTACTTTTAAAAATGAATTACCACAAGGTTTAACCTTTGAAAAAATGGAATATACATATAATGGAGAAAAAACTGTTATAGATACAGCTGTAAACAATAGTCCATTAATATATTGGGGAAGATATGGCAAAGGTGCTACAGTTGTAGCAAAAATAACGGCAAAAGCTAATATATTAAATGATAATACTAAAGATCTAGAAGTCACAAATCTAGGAAGTATTGTAGCACAAGAAGCAGAACCTCAATACTCAAATGGTGTAACCACAATTATACAACGTAATGCAGACTTATATCAAAGTATACCTGGAGTTGATAACCAAATTACAGACCAAAGACCACAATATACAATATCAGGTATAGCATGGTTAGATGCAAACAAAAACGGAGAAAGAGAAAATACAGAAGAAACCTTATCAGGAATAGAAGTAATTCTATTAAAAAAACAAAACGGAGAAATTGTAAAAAATATAGAAGAAGGAAAAGAAAAAACTACAAGAACAAACGGAGAAGGAAAATATCAAT
Organism: uncultured Clostridia bacterium; assembly: GCA_947631145.1. Taxonomy (GTDB): domain Bacteria; phylum Bacillota; class Clostridia; order TANB77; family CAG-508; genus CAG-273. The sequence goes on from CANRKF010000009.1 coordinate 19,248, forward strand.
TCGAAAACTTAACAGGTGGAGAATATATAGTAGTATTTTGTTATGATGCAGCAGGATACAATGTTACAGATTATCAAAAAGAAAATGTTAATTCAAGTTATAACTCAGATGCTGTATCAATGTTAGTTACTTTAAATGGAAAACAAACCTATGCAGGTGTAACAAATACTATAAAAATAACAAATAAAGATATACAAAATATTGACATAGGCTTATATGAATCACAAAAATTTGACTTAAAACTAGATAAATATATAACTAAAATCACAGTAAACACTCCAAGTGCAGGAGTAAAAACCTACAATGTAAATAAATCACAACTAGAAAAAGTAGAAACAAAAGCAAGAGAAGTAGGAAAAAGCAATATTATTATTGAATATACAATAGTAGTAACAAATGAAGGCAAATTAGCAGGTTATGCAAGAAAATTAGTAGATTATTTACCAAAGAATGTTAGATTTAATACAGAACTAAATGAAGATTGGTATTCTACAGATGATAATAACACAATATATAATGCAAGCTTACAAAACACACTTCTAAAACCAGGAGAGAGTAAAGAAGTAAAACTTGTTTTAAGTGCACAAATTACAAATAATAATATAGGCACAATTATTAATAACAATGCAGAAATTTATGAAAGTTATAATGAATATGGAGAACATGATATGGACTCAGTAGAAGGAAATAAAGGTGAAGGAGAAGATGATATGTCAAAAGCAGATATCATATTATCTACGGCAACAGGTACAATAGTTCTTTATGTTACATTAGCCATAGCAGTTATACTAATTATTTCAATTGGCATAATTTTAATAAAAAGAAAATTTGAAAAAATATAACTAAAGAAAGGAGAAACTAAAACAATGAGTAATAAGAAAAACATCACATTTTTAAGTATAGGCATAGGAGCAATAATACTTTTTGTTACATTAGTGTTAATTTTTTCAAGCTTATTCTCAAAAAAAATATTCACTGCTGAGCAAGATACTGCTGATGAATTAGTTACTTTTGCAGGTGATGTATCAAGTTCATCATCTCATGGTAATGAATGTGGAGGTAGCAATGTATTTGAAGCAAGTAGTTCAAATGTACGTAGCGACGGTGTTCCATGGGGCTATTATTGCTGTGAAAAAGGTGGCGCTATTAAAACAGCTTATAACACACGTGAAGAATTAGCCGAAATATTTGCAAAATGTAGTAAGACAACTGTAACGACATGGTCCGGAGCTGCAGAAGTACCACCATGGCATCATGCGTCAGCACCATCAGGTGGAGGTCAGCGTTCAAACACATATTTTAAGTGTACAGGTGACCACAGAAAATTAGATGACGCCTCAGCTTGGGCTGTAACGTCAGGTGCATCAGAAGCTGATATACAAGATACCTTGCATAGCAATCCAAAATGGGAAACTGGTAAACTTATACCTAGTAGTAGCGAATTAACGAAACAATCAAACGACTATGCTGACTTTGCAGCTGAATTGAATAAAAGAGGAGGAGATCCAATACAAACTGTAGGCAATACGACTGCTGAAATGGGAGTGGATAACGGAGGCTATACAGCAGGACCATATACTTTAGACTTCTTAGATGGCGGTGACTTTGGAAAAATTACTAGTGTAACAGCAAAAGGAATGGGAGCCGATGGTTCTGACATGGGAGGTATTGGTGTTGGAACAGCACCAGGAGATATAAAAGCTAATGAACAATTTAACATTCCACTTAGTGGAAATATAGCTAGTGGTATAAATCAAGCAACAATAGATATAACATATGAGTATGAAGTTGCTGAAGCTTGGGGCTGCTTTTTGACAGGATATCATGACGTAATTAATGTTTCAAAAGATGGAAAATGCAGTGACATATCACATAGAGAAACTGTAGCAGTTGGTTCATCATTAAATACAAATAATCCATATTTTTTAAAAGTTGCTGACAAGTCAAGATTTAATTTAGGAGTAGAAATTATGCCTGATAATAACCCCCCAGGAACTCAAACTAAAGAAGTTACAGTACAAACCAAATGTACGCAACATTGGAAATGGAGCTTAGATTCTGTAGCAGGTGATCAACATATAGTAAGAACATGGGGAGAAAGAAAAACTTATACAAGAACAGTTCAATTAATGCTTGAAATACCAGAAACAGAACCACCAAAGACATCAACACCAACACCAGCACCAAAACCAACACCAACACCAGCACCAAAGCCAACACCAACACCAAAACCAGTAGAACCAGATGTGGATATACCAGATATACCAGACGTGCCAGATGTGCCAGATGTGCCAGATGTGCCAGATGTGCCAGATGTAGATATACCAGATATACCAAATACACCTAATATACCAGATACAGATATACCAGATGTAGATATCCCACAACCAACAGTAACACCAGAACCTGTTCTTGTTCCTAAAATTATAACAATGAGATTAGGCGGTTATGTATGGGAAGATACTTTAAATGGTAAGGAAAGTTTAGCAGATGGTGTACACGCAGAAGGTGATATGGCTATACCAAATGTAATAGTAACGTTGCATGAACAAGATGGAACAATAGCAAATTTAAAAATAGCATCAGCAGATCCAGTAAAAAGTGCAAACCCACAATTAACAGATGAAAATGGATACTATGAATTTGATGGACTAGATGCTCAAAAAGATTATTATGTTACATTTGAATATAATGGACAAATATACATGCCAACAGATTATTTAAAAGCGGGAAGCAGTTATGACTCTGTAAAAAGCATGGTAGGTGCAGGCTTATATAATACAGATACATGGGCTAAAGTTTCAAAAGCAACAGAAAATAAAGCAGAAAGACAAGCACTAGATGCAACTTTAGCAGAAATTGGCTCAGCACCAAAGAGCTATAAGTCAAGTGACTCATTAGGAAGTGGAAAATTAACAGAAGGATATAATGAAGCATTTTCAATATTCGATTTAATGGGCTTTGAATTACAAGCAAATGGTACATATACAAAATCAGGTCCACAATTAATAGATGGTTTCTATGATTTAGATAAAGATGGAAACTTAATAAACACAACAACTATAACAGAAGGAGAAATTAGTAAAGAATTAAAAGCACAAATAAATGCTGGAGGCTCAGTAAATGTAAAAGCAGCTTACCAAAATATTGCAAGTAAGCATGCAGGAGATAGCAAAATTTGGAACAAACTACAATTTATAGAAGATACAAAAATAAAAGCAACCACAGCATCAACTAATGGAGAAATAGACCTTTATCCAGTATATGAAAACTTCAGACTTTCAACAAACTCTTACACAATACCAGGCGGTAATGCATTACCAGCTATATATGATGGACAATACTATGTAAACTTAGGTTTATGGAGAAGACAATTAAATAATATGGCATTAAGAAAAGATCTTTACCGTGCAGCAACTGCAATAAATGGAAAAACAGAAACTTACAAATATAATAAACGTGAAGTAACAGACGATTATTGGAAAATTTCAGTAAGACTTCAAGATGTAGACTACTATGGAAGTTATTATGATAGAGATGTAAATCCATCAGATTATAACGCAGTTGATACTGATGAAACAAAAGAATTAGATGTATATGTAACATATCAAATTATTGCAAGAAACTTATCACAAAGCATAGTAAATGAAATTACTGAAATAGTAGATTACTATGATAAAGAATATGAATACGTTGATGAAATGTCATGGATGATGCCAGCAGGAGATAAAATAGGAATATCAGAAGAAGCATATCATCAAATAATTCGAACAGGAAAAACAGATTCTATAGAAGGTATTATTAGTGATGTAAAAAGTAGTAAAGAAAGTAGATATGGAACTGCATCGCATTCAGATATGGTGGGTCAATATAATGCAGTATATATTCAAGGCTTAGAAGGCAGAAAACTACAAACAGGAGAAGATGCATATATTTACTTAACCTTTAAAGTAGTAAAAGATAATAGTAAAAAAATTATATTAGATGATGAAAATAGCTTAAAATATAACTTTGCTGAAATTAATGGCTTTAAAAACTATTACAAAGCTGGAACACAATTACCAAATAATCAAACAATAAGTGGAGATGGTACACCGGCCGGAATAGTAGATAATAACTCTACACCAGGTAACTTAAGCTTAGCTGATTTACAAGGAGAAAATTACGAGAAGAACTTTGAAGACGATACAGATAGAGCAAAAGGATTAAATGTTCATATAAATAATATATCAAGAGAAATAAACGGAACAGTTTGGGAAGATAAAAGAAACGTACAAAATGAACAAACTGGACAAGCGCTTATAGGAAACGGAATTTATGATAGCAGTGAAAAAGGTATGGCAAACATTAATGTTCAATTGTATGAAGTAAAAGATGGAGCAGTATCAACAGAACCAGCAAAGGTATACTATAATAATGCTTGGACATCAGGACCATTTAAAACAGATGAAAAAGGTAACTATAAAATATTAGGCTATGTTCCAGGAGATTATATCGTAAGATTTACATATCCAAATGGAAACGACTATAAATCTACAACTTATCAAGTAGGCATGGAACAACCAGGTACAGATGCAAGACAAGGCGATGAAGAAAAACCACCAGTACCAGGATTTACAGATTATGAAAATCAAAATGAATCTGCAACATATGGATATAATATTGTAGAAGGAGAGAAATCTGAAAGAGTATCAGATGCAAAAGATATATGGAGTAGAAGACAAGAATTAAATAACTATTGCAATAATAGTGGAAATAGTGTTACATATAATAGTCATGCAAAAGAATTTGCAAACTTAAATGATGAAAAATTCAATATGTATGCAGAAACAGGTGTTATCAGAGTTGAAGTAGAATACAACAAAGAAATGTCAGAAACAAGCAATAGTGAAGTATATGTAATAAACAATTTAGACTTTGGTATAGTAGAAAGACCAAAAGCAGGAATAAAATTCGATAAGAAAGTAGCAAATGTAAAAATAACATTATCAGATGGAAGAGAATTATTTAACACCAATAAGAGTGCAAATAACCTAATATGGACAGCAAAAGGAGACGCTCTATATGGAGGACTTATCCAAGTAATTATCGATGAAGAGCTTATGAATCAGGCCAATATTGCAATAACATATGAATTTAAAGCAACAAACACAGGTGAAAGAGACTTTATAGATTCAAAATTCTATTATACAGGTGTAGAAGAATCTCCTAACAGCAATATTGTAAAAACCTCAGTAGATAAAGTAGTAGATTATGTATCAAATAATGTAACCTTTAATAAAATAGATAATGACACTTGGGGATGGGCAGAAGATACAACCTTTGATGCATCAGATGAAGTAAAAGCAAAACTAAATAACTATAAATCTGTTGTTACAACAGAAAAATTAAAGAAACCATTAAGCCCAGGAGATGTAACTGATACTATAAGCTTAGTATTATCACAACAAATAACTTCAAATGATGACTTCAAATATACAAATATTGCAGAAGTAATAGGCTACTCAAATGATGTAGGTAGAAGGTTACAAACACCTAATGATCCAGGAAAAACTGGAGCACCAATTATACCAGGTAACCAAGACCCAACAGCTAACCCAGTTGAAGCAGATAGTAATGCAGCAGAACAAATATCAATCATACCTCCTTATGGTAAAGCATATACCTACTTCGGACTTGGAATTGCTATAGCAGCAATAATAGTAGTAGCAGTTGTAATCATTAAGAAAAAGGTCATAAATAATTAATAATAAAATGTCGCGTCAGGGACGTTTCCCGGCGCGACATTTTGTCGCGTTGGGGACGTTTCTTGACGCGACATTTTGTCGCATTTGGGACACATCTTCTTTAACATGTGGAACTATAGAATGTGTCACTATAACATTTGACAATATAACATGTAACACTATAACATGTAACACTATAACATGTGTCACTATAACATATGGCATTATAACATGTGACACTATAATATATAACATGTGGTACTATTGCGACACTTTGTCGCTTTTAGAAACGTCCCCAACGCGACAAAAAATTCACATAATGAGGATAAAATAATGGAAAAATATTGAAAAAGTAGTAAAAATGTCGTATAATAAAGGAAGAGTTTATTTTAGGAGGTTGCCATGAAAAAAATAAATCAAAAAATTACAGCATTAATTTTAACAATACTATTAGTAGCGTCAAACCTTGTTTCCGTAGGAAATCAAGTAATTGCGGTAAGCATTGCAGAGCAAAATAATAAAACCAATAATAGCAATGTAACCTTTGATAGTTACTTAGAAGGAAACGTACATAGCAAGGAATACAATATAGAAAAAGCAAAACTATACTTAAAAATAAATGTATATAACACAGGCTACTTAAAAAATCCAATAATTAGTATATCAAACACAGCTAATTATGAAATAGATGTAGCAAATATAACAGATCAAAATATATTATCTGTAACTTCAAACCAAGTAATAGTTAAACAAATAAACAGTGGAGAAGAAGTTATTATAGAATTACCTATAAAAATGAAAACAGCAAACAAAGTAGAAAGCAACTTTATAGAAAAAAACTCTGAAGTTACATTAAACGCAAACTATATAGACGAAAATGGAAAAGAAAGAAATATAACAAAAACAATAAAAAATCAAGTTATATGGAATAGCCCAATGGAATTAAACTTAAACTATGAAGTAACCAAATATGTTCCATATAATCAAGGCGAAGAATATGGTGTTTTATTGCAAACTTTAATTAAAAGTAGCATAAAAGACCATGTTTTACCAATTTCAAAAACAGAATTAGAAATGAACCTACCACAAATAGAAAATGTAAAACCAGAAATAGTAAATGTAATTGCAAACAAAACAACAGCCACAAACAATGATGAAACAGGAAATAACTTTAATAACTCAAACTATCAATATGAAGCAGAAACCGGAAAACTTACAATTACTACAAACAATATTCCAGATGAAAACAATTTAATATCACTAAATTCAAATGGAACAGATGAATACCTTATTAATTGTATATATAAAGGAAAAGAAATATACGAAAAAGCTATAAATAATCCATATAATGCCCAAATGCAAGTAAAAGGAAGAGTAACACTTGCAAACACAGAAAAAATAATAGAAAACGAAATGCAAGTAACCTATAACGAATATAAAACAAAAGGAAACTTAAGCTCAATTACTCCTATAGTAACAAATAATATTCCAAAAGGAAATATATATGCAAACTATGATAAGCAAGAAAACAAGCAAGAAACAAACTATGAATATAGCTACATAGCACAAATAAACGCATTAGAACTTACAAACCAAATTCAAATGCAAACTAAAAAAGATTCTTATTTAGATATGAATGGAAATGAATTTCCAATAGAAAAAGGATATATAAAACAAATAAAAATAGAAAAAAGCAATTTTGAAAAAATACTTTCAGAAGAAGGAACAATAGAAATATTAAAACCAGATGGTACCAAAATAGCAACCATAAACAATATCAATAACATACAAACCGATACAACAGCTGAAGCAAGCCAAACCTCACAAACTGAACCAACAGCTGAGGCAAATCTAGCATCACAAGCCGAACCAACAAATGAAGCAAGCCAAACCTCACAAACTGAACCAACAGCTGAAGCAAATCAAACATCACAAGCCGAACAAATCTCACAAACTAAAAACTTAAAACTAGAAAACGGCTACATCATATTAGACCTTGAAGAAGAAAATCTACAAGAAGTACAAATAAAAACCAGTAAACCAGTTTCAGAAGGAAACTTAAAAATAACAATATTAAAAGCAATAAGCGAAAACCAAGAGTACTCAAAAGACCAAATGAAAAACTTTAGCAAAATAAAATTAGGTTTAGAACTAAATAACGAAGCACAAAAAAATCAATTATTAGAAACAGAAATATCTTTAGTAGAACCAAAAACTTCAGCAGAAATCACAATATCAGAAGAAAAACAAAACCTATCAACAACAGTAAAAAACGAAAACGTAGAAATTAGAGTAGTTCTAAATACATCTAGTGCAGAATATGCATTATATAAAAATCCAGTAATAGAAATAGAATTACCAAGTCAAGTAGAAGAATTAAAAGAAAATGATATAAAATTATTATTAGAAGATGAACTAAAAATAGTAGATAAAAAAATAATAACAAGAAACAATAAAAAAGTACTTCAAATAACACTAGAAGGAACACAAACAAACTATATGGAAAAAGCACCAATTACGTCAGAAAATGTAATAACCAAAGGTGCAAACATTATAATAAATGCAGATATTACTGTAAATAAACTATCAGCAAGCAAAGAAGAACAAATAACCATGTATTACACAAACCAAAATATCAACCTTTATGAAAAATCTACCGAAGCTCCTACACTAAAAGGAATAGCAACTACAAAAGTTAATATAGTAGCACCAAATGGAGTTTCTGCAATAAATAAAGAAGTAGGTTACAGTAATGAAAAAGCAGAATTAATTTCACTAAACAGTGAGAAAAAAGAAACAATTATACCAGCAAAAGAAACCAAAAAAACAGTAACCATAGAAGGAATAGTTACAAACAATTACGAAAACCCAATTGAAAATGTATTAGTTTTAGGAAGAATACCATTTGAAGGAAACAAACAAATAGATGGTGAAAGCCTAGAAAGTACATTTACAATGCCAATAACACGAGGAATAGAACTTAGTGGAATAGATTCAAACAAAGTAGAAGTATATTATAGTACAAATGGAGAAGCAACCAAAGACCTAAATGAAGCTTCAAATAACTGGCAAGAAAACCTAGAAGACTTAAAAAATGTAAAAAGCTATTTAATTGTTATAAATGGAGAAGTAGCAAAATCAACACAAATTACCTTTAACTATCAAGTAGAATTACCAGCAAATCTAGGAACAGATAATAGCTCATATCAAATGTACAAAGTATATTATAACAACAAAACAGAAGAAGTAAGTCTTGGCGAAACAAAAATATCTGGAATATTAGGAATATCAACAGAAAAATCACCAGAACTAGAAGTAAATTTAAGCTCAAATGTTGAGACAAATGGTGAAGTTACAGAAGGTCAAATAGTAAAATTCTTTGCCAAAGTAAAAAATATAGGAAAAGACGAAATAAAAAATGCGTTATTAAATATACCTGTACCAACAGGAACCAAATATACAACATATAGCTATTCAGACCAATTATACGTAAAATCTGAAGAAACCACAAAACAAATTTCAATTGGAACTATAAAAGTAGGTGAAGAAGTAACCCTAAGCTATGACCTAAAAATGTTACCGGGAAATTTAGGACAAGTAACTAATAAAGTAAATGTAACAGCAACTAATATGCAAAAAGAAATTACTTCAAACGAATACACACTTACAAAAACAGAAGGAAAATTAGAATTAACCCTATCAGCACCAAGAGATCCAAATACTGCACTTAATAAAGGAAACATACTATATGGAACCTTAATACTAGAACCAAAACAAGAATTAAACAATGTACAAATAACAATAAACGTACCAAATGGTATAAAAATAAGTGATACAAGCTACACAGATAAAAACGGTCAAAACAAAGATTATGTAAAAGTTCAAAACAATACTATAACAGCACAAATACCAAAACTAGAAGCAAATTATATGGAAAGTATGAAATTTAACTTAGAAATAGATAGCTATTCAGGAAACTTTGACTTTATTGCAAAAGCAAGTTCAAGTGAAAGTAAAGAACAAATATCTAATATATTAAACTACCATGTAGGTTCACCAAGTTTTGAAATAACACAAAGCTCATCTTCAGAAAAATACTTAAAAGAAGCAAAAGAAATTACCTATGAATTCACAATAAAAAATATAGGAGAATCAGATGCAAACGATGCAATATTTGAAGATGTATTACCAGAAGGCATAACCTTTAAAAAATTAGAATATACAAATCAAGGAAAAACACAAGAAATAACATCTACATTAGATAACAAAGCAACAGTTAGATGGACAAAGCTAAAACCACAAGCCACAGAAACTGTAAAAATTACGGCACAAGCCAACATATTAGAAAACCAAAATGATAAAACAGTTGAAAATGTAGGAACAATTACAGCACAAGGAATAGAAAAGCAAACATCAAACAAAATAAGCACAATTATAGAATATAACCCAGAACTATACAAAGACGAAACCAGTGGAAATGGCGGAAATAATGTAACTAGTGGAAATGGAACTGCACAATATAAAATAACAGGAACAGCATGGCTAGATCAAAACAGAAATGGCCAAAGAGAAGAAACAGAACAAGCCTTAGCAGGAATAGAAGTAATGCTATTTAAAAGAGAAAATAGTGAAATTGTTAAAAACATAAGTGACGGAACAGAAAAAATCACAAGAACATCAGAAAATGGAAGCTATGAATTTACAAATGTTAGTAACGGAAATTATATAATAGTTTTCTGTTATGACACAGGTAAATATAGTCTTACAGAATATCAAAAATCAAATATAAGTACAAGCTATAACTCAGATGCAGTTTCAATGTTAGTTACTCTAAATGGAAAACAAACACACGCAGGAGTTACAAACACAATAAAAGTACAAAATGAAAATGCAAGAGACATTGACCTTGGCTTATATGAAGCAAATAAATTTGACTTAAAATTAGACAAGTATATTAGCAAAATTACAGTAAATAGACCATCAGAAACAAAAGTATATAATACAGTAAATTCAAAACTAGAAAAAGTAGAAACATTTAATAAAGACATTAATAAAAGCAGTATTATTATTGAATATAAAATAGTAGTAACAAACGAAGGTGGTCTTGCAGGATATGCTAAAAAAATAGTAGACTACTTACCAACAAGCACTAAATTCAGTTCAGAATTAAACAAAGACTGGTATATTTCAGAAAATAACAAAGCAGTATACAATACTAGCCTAGAAAATACACTTCTAAAGCCAGGCGAAAGCAAAGAAGTAACACTTATACTAAGCGCACAACTTACAAATAACAACATAGGAACAATACTTAATAACAACGCAGAAATATATGAAAGTTACAACGAATATGGCGAAAAAGATATTGACTCTGTATCAGCAAATAGAATAGAAACAGAAGACGATATATCAAAAGCAGACATCATACTTTCAGCAGCAACAGGTTCAGCAATTATTTATTCAGCTTTAGGAATAGCAATATTATTTATTTTAACAATAGGAGTACTAATAATAAAAAGAAGCTTTAAGAAAGAAGAAGATATACTATAATCAAGTATATAAATAGTAAAAACAATACTATTAAAAAAAAGAAAATCGTTTGCTAAGCAAACAAATGCCACGCGTTTTACATGGGCAAATTAAAAAAGATTAAACTTGTTTTCTAGGAAAGCTGCATTTAAAAAATGCCTTTCCTAGAAAATTAAGAAAGATTAACCTAATTTTCTAAGAAAGATGAATCAAAAAATGCATTTTCCTAGAAAATAAAAACTAATACCAAAAGTAGGGAGGTAAAAAATGAATAGTAAAAAGAAAAAAGCACTTCTTTTAGTAGCACTTATAGCAGTATTTATTTCGCTAGTAATAACCTTTTCTGGTTTAGCACATTTAGAACTACAAAACATAAAAGAAGTAGCCCAACTTACAAAAGAAGCCCTTACCGATGATAGCTCATCTGCTGAAGAAAATATAAAAACAATGGGAGCACATAATAAAGATGGCTCACTTTGGGTAGAAGCCTTACCGGGAAACATAAATAAGGTATTTATCCCAACAGCAAATGGTGCACAATTATATTGTATAGAAAAAGGAGTAAGTTTAAAATCTGGCTTACCAACAGTAGCAGAAATAAGAGCACTTCAAGGAAAAAAAGGAACAGTAACATCACCTTTCCATCCAGCCACACTTCCAGATAAACTTTACTCAAACACATACTATGAATGTGTAAACGATCATAAAACAATGATACCATCAGGAGCATACATAGTTACAGCACCAAGCAATTATATAGCACCATATAACGGATCATATTCTTATGGTTCATCAAGTAGCTTCACAAAAGGAGAAAACATTAGCCAAGAAGTAAGACAAGTAGCAATGTGGTTAAACCCAGAAATGAATAAAGGTGAAAACTTTTATGAAAGTGGAGCAAGCTTCAGTTATATAGATATGGCAGAAGAATTAAAAAATGAAGCAATGGAATATAGAGATTATGAAAATAGCTTAAATGCAAGCGGAAGTGAACCAATAAAAAATGCAACTACTGAAAAAGTAAAAATAGCAGTAGATCAAAAAGAAGAAACCTTAATACTTGGACCATATAAAATAGAATATACAAATGGAAACTCTGCATCAGCAAAATTTGCAGGAATTTCTAATATGGAAGTAAAAGGTTATAACGATAAAGATAAAAAAGTATTTATTAAAGACCTAGAAATAATAAGCTATATTCAAAATGGAAAAGAAAATAAATTAGATTTCTTTACACCATTAAAAGAAGAAGGATATGTAGATAAAACAGAAAACTCATACCCAGCAAGTGGACAAGAATTTTATATAAAAATAAAAAATCCAAATGCAGGAGTTTCAGAAGTTAAGGAAAAAGTAAGATATGTAGATATAAATGTAGAATACTCTTACATGAAAGTAACTGCAACTCAATGTACACTTAAAGGAAACCAATTAGTAGCAACACCAGTACCAACTTTACATTATGATGCAGGCTTTTGCACAATTAACTATGAATGGAATGTAACAAACAACCCATTAAAACAACAAGAAGTAATAGATGCTTGGGGCGAAAGAAATTTATATAAAACAAACATACATCTAACAGGAGAACCAGAAGAAACACCGGGCACACCAGATACACCAAATAAACCAGATACACCAACACCAGAAAATCCAACAAAACCATCAATTCCAGATATAACATTAACTCCAGGCCCAGATGTAACGCCAAGCCCAGTACCAAGCCCAACAGTAACTCCTACACCTACACCAACACCAACTGTAACATTAGAAGATATTACAATGAAATTAGGAGGTTACACATGGGAAGATGTATTAGAAGGTAAGGAAAGCTTAGCAAATGGTACAAAAACAGAAGCAGATATAGCAATTCCTAATGTAAAGGTAACTTTATATGAATGTGAAATTGATGAAAAAGGAACCGTACAATATAAAGACGGAAAACCAATAGGAAAAGTAGCAGATTTACTTTCAGATACAGATAAAGAGGAACTATCAAAAGAAGAACTATTAAGAAGAGTAAATCCACAATTAACAAACGAAAATGGATATTACCAATTTGATGGCTTAGATGTATTCAAAAAATACTATGTTACATTTGAATATAATGGACAAATATATATGCCTACAGACTATTTAGTAACAGGAAGCGGTTCAAAACAAACTTCTGTACAAAATATGGTAAATGCAAGCTTATATAACACAGATATATGGGCAGCAGCATCAAAAGCAACAGAAACCTCAGAAGTTAGAGAAAACTATAATAATAAATTTGCAGAAATAGGATCAGCACCAAAAGGCTATAAATCTAGTGATTCTTTAAAAACAGGAATGCTTGTAGAAGGATATAATGAAACCTATTCTATTAATGACTTAATGGGATATGAATTACAAGAAAATGGTACATACAGTGCCAAAGGCCCACAATTAATAGATAGCTTATACACAATAGATTCAAACGGAAACATAGTACAAGGAAAAACAATAAGTGAAGGTGAAATAAGCAAAAAAATTAAAGAATATATACAAAAAGAATATAAATATCCAGATGAAAATGCATTAAAATCAATTTATCAAAGCATAGCAGGAACACAATCAGAAATATGGAAAAAACTACAATACATAGAAGATTGCAAAATACAAGCAACTACAGCATCAATTTCTGGAGAAATAGACTTATATCCAGTATATGATAAATTTATAGTAGACGAAAACACTTTTGTAATACCAGGAGTAGGAACCTTACCTCAAATATATAATGGACAATACTATATAAACCTAGGCTTGTGGAGAAGAGAACAAAATAACTTAGCACTAAAAAAAGATATATATCGTACAGCAACTAGAATTAACGGAAAAACAGAAGTATATACATATAATAAACGTACAGCAGGTGCAGATTACTGGGAAATTGAATTAAGAATGCAAGACTATAATAACTATTATGGAAGCTACTATAACAGAGAAATATATTCATCAGATTATGAATACAAACCAGAAATTACAAACCTTTATGGTAAAGAACTAGAACTATATGTAACATATCAAATAGTAGTTAGAAACTTATCACAAGGAATAGTAAATGAAGTTACTGAAGTAGTAGATTACTATGATAAAGATTATACATATATGCCAAATTTATCATGGGTAATGTATAAAGAAAGCGGTATAGATGAAGAAACAGCAGTACCATCAAAATCTTACTATAATATGATTAACAATTTAGACATAAAACAAATAAACTATGCAAAAGACATTAACGCATCATATAGTACTACAGCAAATGAAAGCGGAAATAACTGCGGAACAAGTATTTATGGTACAGCATCACAATCAAACATAGAAACAAAATATAACTCAGTATATGTACGTGGTTTAAATAGCAAAAAATTACAAACAGGAGAAGATGCATATATTTACTTAACATTCAAAGTAAATCCAGATAGCAAAGGGCCAGTTATTTTAGACGAAGACAATAGCCTAAAACAAAACTATGTAGAAATAAATGGATATAAAAGCTATTATAAAGATGGCGCACAATTACCAAACGATAAAACAATTTCTGGAAACGAAACAGTAGCAGGAATTATAGACAATAACTCAACACCAGGTAACCTAAACTTAGAAGACTTACAAGGAGATAAATACGAGAAAAACTTTGAAGACGATACAGATAGAGCAAAAGGAATAAAAGTTACCTTAGATACCGAAGCTACTAGAGAAATAAACGGAACAGTTTGGGAAGACGAAAGAACACAAAATGTAAATAATGCAATTATAGGAGACGGTGTAAGGCAAGACGGAGAAATTGGCATAAAAGGCATAACAGTAGAATTAGTAGAAAAAATGGAAAACGGAGGTGAATATGTATGGCAAACAGTAGAAACAGATGAAAATGGTGTATACAAATTCACAGGCTACATACCAGGAAACTATATAGTAAGATTTAGATACGGAAATGATACAAAAAATGTATTAATAGAATCAAACGGAGGAGAAAATGCAGTATCATATAACGGCCAAGACTTCAAATCAACAGTATATAGTAAAGACCTAAAAAATAATGTTACATTATCAAAATACGAAGACGAATATTATAATATAGAAGAAGCAGATAAACTAGCCAACCAAAAAACAAACATGTCAGATGCAAAAGATTTATGGGAAAGCAAAAAAGTAAATACAGGTAGAACAGTAAATAATGTAACAAACTATCAAGAAGAAAGCTATCAAGGAAGAACTAATGTTAATAACTACTCAAGTGGAGAAATAAACAATAGCAAGGCACAAATATTAGCAGCACCATATGCACAAAGCGTAGATAATAGCATGATACAAGAATTAATAGCAAATACAAACATGGTAGCTGAAACACCAATAATTGTAGCAGAAATAGAATATAATAGAACCATTTCAAACGGAAGCAAAACCGAAAGCAACGGAGAACAGTATTTATATGATAATGAAAAGAATGGCAATTACACATTAAATAATGTAGACTTTGGACTTACAGAAAGACCAAAAGCACAACTAGAACTTGATAAAAAAGTAACAAATATAAAATTAACCTTATCAGATGGAACCACATTATTTGATGCAAACAAATCAGTAAGTAACCTATCTTTCTTAGAAGGAAGCTCATACAACTTAGATAAGCAAATGAAAAACAATAAATACCAAGAATATTACAAAGAAAGCAAAACAGATAAAAACTATAACCGTTATTCATATAGAACAGAATTAGAAGGAAAAATAGCAGCACTTTATCCAAATGGAAGAAATGGTTTAATACAAGCAATAGTAGATGACGAATTATTAAAAGAAGCAACACTACAAGTATCTTATGAATTAACAATTAAAAACGTAAGTGAAACAGACTATTCTAACAAAGACTTCTATTATTTAGGAACAGTAGCATCAGAAGAAAACAAGGTAACAACAAATGCAAACATGGTAATAGACTATGTAGCAAACAATTTACAATATAGTGCATCACAAAATACAGGCTGGACCTTAGCAAAAACACAAGGCACAGAAATAGCAGAAGGCTTAGTAGATAGTAACGTAAAAGAAAAAACAAAACTATATACCAACATACTAGCAACTACACAGTTAAGCAAAAACTTAAAACCAGGTGAAAATATAACTAAAGACTTAGTATTAACACAAATAATTTACGGTAATGATGAAGCAGATAATGAAGTTTATGAAAACATAGCCGAAATAGTAAAAACATCAAACACAGTTGGAAGAAGAATGGCATATTCTATTGTAGGAAATCAAGATCCTACTACTATACCAACAGAAGTAGATAGTGCAAAAGCAGAAACAGTAGTTGTAGTACCACCATTTGGTATATCACCAATATACATATATGGTGCAGTTGCCTTAGCAGCAGTTATAGTATTAACAGTAGGAATAATATTCATTAAGAAAAAAGTAGTTAAATAATTAATTAGCAAAATAGGATTTTAGACAAAACCTCGGCCAAGCCGGGGTTTTGTTTTGGCAAAAATGTGATTAAATGAAAAGCAAAATATATTCTGTAAAGTAGATGCAATTTATAAAAAAAGTATTGTTAAGTAAAAAGCTAAATGAATTCTATAAAGTAGACGCAATTTGTATGATTAAATGCATATTTTAAATTGATATATGTTAAAAATATAAACAAAAGAATTGATAAAACCTTGTATTTTTAAACAAATTACGATAAAATATAAAACAGAAAAAGTTTTAAAAAGTAAAATAAACACAAAAGATGGCAAAATGGAAAGAAAACTTTTTTAATTTGAGTATATAAAATGACAAACATTTCAAACAACTTGTACTAAAATAATAAGCAAATTAAAAAAGTAGAGGTGATTACAAAGTGTTTCAAAATATACAAAAAAATATACAATATCAAACAAGCGAAGAACAAACCATGGAACAAGAAAATAATATTGACAAAGAAAATAATTTTTACAAAGATACTATAGAGCAAGAAAATAATATAAAACAAGAAAAACCAGTAAAAGAAATTCTAAAAAACTTATTTAGCATAAAAACAATTAGCTTTTTAATAGTATCCTTTGCAGTTTCAATGGTAGGCTTTCAAAGCCAAAACATAATATTAAGCATAAGCCCATTTGCAATAAGCTTCTTAGCGGCAATGCTTAGCAACTACAAAACCATAGGTGTTACATATATACTAACACTAATAGGAACCTTCATATCCTTTGGAGCAAATAGCTTGCTAATATATTTCCTAACAACCTTAGTATTCTTCGTATTTGTATTACTAAAAAGACCAAAAGAAGTAGAAGGAGTAAACGAACAAAGAAGGCTAGGCATACACCTATTTCTAGCGGTGTTTATTGTACAAGTAGTGCCAATGTTCTTTAGAAGCTTTTATGTATATGACCTATTAACAAGTTTAATGCTTGCAATTTCAGCATATGTATTTTATAAAATATTTGCAAACTCAATATTTATGCTTCAAGAATTCGGAACAAAAAAAGCCTTTTCAATAGAAGAAGTAATGGGAACAAGCTTGCTTTTAGCAATAGCAATATGTGCATTAGGAAACTTTACTATTTTTGGCTTTAGCGTAAGAAATATTTTAAGCATTTTATTAGTATTAATACTAGGCTGGAAAAACGGTATGCTAGTAGGAGCCACAGGAGGAATTACTATAGGAGTAGTTTTAGGAATAATACAAAGTAGTAATCCAATAATGGTAGCAAGCTATGCAATATCTGGAATGCTTGCAGGGCTATTTTATAGGTTAGGAAAAATAGGCGTTGTAGTAGGCTTTATACTAGGAAATGTCCTATTAGCATATGTATCAAATGGAAATACAGTGCCAATAATTTTATTCCAAGAAATTTTAATTGCATTTTTAGGACTATTAGCAGTACCAAAAAGATTAGAAATAAATATTAAAGACTTGTATGGAAAAAATAAATTATTACCAGAAACAACAAGTAGAACATTAAGTGAAAATCAAGACACAATATTCAAATTAAATAGCATGTCAGAAGCTATTAGCGATTTAGCAAAAAGCTATGAAGAAGCGGCAAGCACAATTCTAGATGAAAAAGATTTAAAAGAGCAACAATTATCAAATGAGCAAATTTTTAGAGAAGAATTAGAAATAAACTTAGCAGAGCTAGAAAATAATTTGCTTTATGAAGACATTTTAGAAAATAGAGATGAAATTGTAGACGAAATTTTTGAACATTTGCTAAAAAAAGAATTAATAACAGAAAAAGAATTAGTAAATATATTTGAAAAACATAACCATTACCTTATAGGCTTTAAGGAAAAAGATCAGCAAGTACAAAATGACGTATCTAAAATGATAAAAGCCATAAACCATTCATACCGCATAAGCAAAATGAACTTCATTTGGAAAAAGAAAATGGAAGAAAACAAAAAAAGCGTATCTTCACAATTAGATGGAGTATCAAAAGCAATATCTTCAATGGCAAAAGAAATGCAAAATGAAATACAAAAAGAAAACAAAGACGAATTCGAAACTGAAAAAAAGGAAATAAAAGCATTATTAGAACAAAAAGAAATAACAATAAGCAGTATAAAAATAAAGAAAAATAACTCTGGTAGATATTTTATAGAAGTATATACAAACCTATGTGATGATATAGAAGGAAAAAAATGTGACATCAAAAAAATATCAAAAATTTTAGAAAAAGTATTAGGACATAAATTTATAATACAAGGCCAAGAATGCGGTTTAAGAGAAGAAAAGCCAGCTTGCAAATTTACATATTACTCACAAGATAACTACAAATTGCAAGTAGGAGTAGCAGTAGCCACAAAGCAAGGCTCACCAGTATCTGGAGATAGCCATGTAGAAGCAAAACTAGAAGATGGAAAATATCTGCTTGCCATAAGTGATGGAATGGGTTCCGGTCCAGAAGCAAGAAAAAGTAGCAAAATAGCAATAAAAATGCTAGAAAGACTATTAAAAGCAGGCTTTGATAAAGAAGTATCTTTAAATCTTATAAACTCAACACTAATAGCAAACACAAAAGAAGATATGTATGCAACGCTAGATATGCAAATATTAGACTTGTATGCAGGAAATATGGAATTTATAAAAAATGGAGCATGCCCAACATATATAAAAAGAAATAAAGAAGTACAGCTTTTAAAATCCTTGAGCCTACCTACAGGAATACTAGAAAATGCAGACCTAGTTGTATATGACTATGACCTTCAAGATGGAGATATTATAGTAATGTGCAGTGATGGTATTTTGGAAGCTAATGCAGAATATATAAATAAAGAACTTTGGGTAAAATATTTTTTAGAAGATATCCAAACAGATGACGCAAAACAAATTGCAAATATGATATTAAATGAAGCAATAGATAGTGAATTCGGCATGCAAAAAGATGACATGACAGTTATTGTAGCTAGAATAAATAAAAGATAAACATAGAAAATTAAAAGATAAACCTAGAGTAAATAAAACATAAACATAAAAAATTAAAAGTAGAGAATATTGTACCAAATATATATGGTATAAGGTTCTCTATTTTAATTTTAAAATTTACTTTTTTAATTTTGATATTTAGGATGCTTTCCTTTGAAAATTTAAAATTTTTGAGCAATTTTTAAATTCAAAAAGTATTTTTAAATTTTTTGAGCAACTCCTAATTTAAAAAAAATTTTATAGTTCAAGAGATTTTCATTTTCTTGTGTACAAAAGAACGTACATATTGTCCAATTTCTTCATTAGATAAATTCAAAGTAGTAATTAATTTCCCTAAAATATCACTTCTTGGAAAACAATATTCTTTATCAATTCTAACATATTGCCTTAAACTAATATTAAGTTCTGAAGCCATTTTTTCTTGTGTAATACCTAATTCATTTCTTTTTTCTTTAATCATAGTATCACCTTGACAAATTATGTCATATTTTCTACATAATTCATATTGACATTTAATGTCATGTTGGTTTATAATTAAATTAAACTAAAAATAAGAAGGGAGCAAAAGAAAAAAATGGAGAAAAAAGCAGAAGAAAAGTTGAAAAACATTCAAAAATCTACTAAAGGTATAACCTTAATAGCCCTAGTAGTTACAATTGTGGTCTTGCTAATATTAGCAGGAATAACAATAACTATGGTACTAGGAGAAGATGGAATCTTATCACAAGCAAAACTAGCAGCCCAAAAGACAAAAGAAGCAGAAGAACAGCAGGCAAAAGACTTAGATAGTTTAGTAGGAATGATAAATGAGGCAGTAAATGGAAAAGATCCAGGAACATTACAAGAGGCATTAAGTAGTAAAAAAGTATTTTCGCATACAACGGGATTTGATGCAAGCGGAAATAAAATAGAAGAAGGCAGTGAAGAAAGTAAAACACTAGCAATAACAATACCAGCAGGCTTCAGAATAACAGAAGGAGATTTAAATAGCATAGACAAAGGAGTAGTAATATCAGACGAAGCAGGAAATGAATTTGTATGGGTGCCATGTACGGCAGACCAATATAAAAAGCATGATTATAGTAAAAGAAGTGATAAAGATGATGAAGGAAAAAATAATGGAGACGAAAATGAAGGTGGTTGGAACACTTATTCTTATACAAAATATAGCGATTGGACAGAAGAAAATGAAGCAGCTAATAAAACAAGTATAGGAAAATATGGAGGATTTTATATAGCAAGATACGAAGCAGGAATACCTAGTAGTATGACAGATGTTTACGTAAGTCCAAACAACCCAACAGCTAACGCTTATGCAGATGAAAATAAAAAGAATACGTCAGCTTATGCCCCAGTAAGTAAAAAAGGAGCGCAAGCATGGAATTATATAAGTCAAACAAACGCAAAAAAAGCAGCAGAAAAAATGTATAGCGGAAACATATATGTAACAAGTCAATTAGTAGATGGAATAGCATGGGACAGAACCGTAGATTGGATAGTGGAAAAAAGTGGAGTAAAAAGCGTAGGAAAAGATAGTACCGAATATGGAAATTATGCAAATAATGGAACCAACGAAAACAATGGTGGAATAAAATATAAAGGTTTTACAGTTGAAAATACTTTATGGGCAGAATTTTTGTGGCAAATTGAGGAAAACGGACAGCCTGCAGATAAAGGTTGGTGTACCCCAAAAAATTATCAATATGGAATATTTACAGCTGGCTATTCTGATCCTTGGAAAGGCCAAAATAAAGACAATTTTAATCTTGTAGTACAAGAAAATGAAAGTAAAACCTATAAATATCGTTATTATGTAGAAATGGCAACAGGAGCAAGTGAGCATACAAAACTAAATAATATCTATGATTTAGCAGGAAATATGTATGAGTGGACAACAGAAACAGGCTACCATAAAACAGAAACAAGCACAGGAGCAACCTCGAGTACGCAGTACGCTGTCGTTCGTGGTGGCGGCTTCTGGGGCAGCGGTGTTGACAATCCCGTTTCTCATCGCGGTGGCAACCTTGCTGTAGACACTACCTATCCTCACTTCGGCTTTCGTGTCGTACTTTATGTAAAGTAGTGTTTATGAGAATTAAACTAAGAGGGGTACGTAAATAATTTTGTGAAGACTAAAAGGAAAGTCCGTTGTTCAAAACAAAGAATATTCCAATTTAGTAGTCTAATTTACAGTATTATAAAAAATTAAATAAAAAAAGCACAATTATGAATGGGGCGCTGTTGGAAAACTATAACAATAGTTTATCCAAACAGCGCCTAAATGCGTTTTACAATGCAAAAAACACCTCAAACTATATAAATGATGATAGATTGTTGAAACATCAAAAGGAATGAGTACTAGGTATTCTAAAACAATAATAAATAAAGATATTGCAAATATATCTGATGATACTATTTTAAGATTACTAAAAAACAATAGAAGAAGTAAATAAAGATAGTATAAAAATGATCTGCATAGATGATTTTTTTAAAAGAGACAAAATTATGGAACTGTTATGGTTAATATAGAAATGTATAAAATTATTGGTATAATAGATTGTAAGCGCTTAATAATAAGGCGTATTGAATTCCTCCTAAGATGAATAGTATCATGTATGATATAAAAATTTAAGG
>CANRKF010000010.1 GCA_947631145.1 uncultured Clostridia bacterium
CTCATTTATCATTCCTGCTAAATCTTGTAAATCTTTTTCTTGTTGTTCTTCTGCTTCTTTTGTCTTTTGTGCTGCTAATTTTGCTTGTGATAAGATTCCATCTTCTCCTAGTACCATTGTTATGGTTATTCCTGCCAATATTAAAAGCACTACGATGGTTACTACTAAAGCTATTAATGTAATTCCTCCTATTTTTTCCTTTGTTTCTTTCATTTTTTATCCTCCTATTAATCTTAATTTGACTATATAAAATATTTTAGCATTCATTTGAATGCATGTCAAGAGAATTTAATTAAATGCATGATAATATTTTATAAAGAAATAATATAAGGAGTTATTATGTATTTAAGAAGATTGAAAAATTTACGAGAAGATCATGATTTGAAACAAAAAGATATTGCTGAATTCCTACAAATAACTAGACAGCAATATGGTTTATATGAAACTGGTAAACGTGACATCCCTGCTGAATTTATAAAATTATTAGCAAAATTTTATAATACTTCTTCTGATTATATACTTGAACTAACAAATAAAACTGAACCATATAATAAGTAGATTTTTTGTTTTTTTAGCTAAAAGCCACAAAAAGACCTAATATTTTATCTAAAATATTAAGTCTTTTTTTTTGCTACATTTTTGTTAATCTTTTAAACATACTTTTTAACCATTAGCCTTATCTTTCCTTTCGAGGTTGTTGATAATATTTCTCCTATTTCAAATTTTCCTTTACCTCTTACTGTTAAAATATCGTTTTCCTTTAAATTAGTAGCATTTTTAGTTTTTAATTCATAATTTATAAATACTCTTTCCTGTTCTATTATTTCATTTGCTTTGCTTCTAGATAAATGCAAAATTTCTGATACTATTACATCAAGTCTCATTTGAGGAATTAAAATTACCATTTCTTCTTTTTTAGTTGGCACTATATTTAATTCTGAAAGTTCTTTAATAATAATTTCTGATTTTTGAAATCTCGTTAGTTCTTGTAAATGGCTTTTTAAATACTCTGCCATTTCATTTTGTACTATAATATCTGCTCCCGCTTCATTTACTATAATATCTCCTATTATTTCACGTTTAATTCCAAGTTTCATAATTCCGCCTAAATATTCTGAATTTTTATACTTTCCTTGTAGCTCTTGTGGTAATGTAATAGATATTACTTTAATATTTTGCATAAATACAGGATTAATTTCATTTTCTTTTGAAAATATTTCCTGCATTTTATCTGGATATATAAATAACATTTTTCTTTGTGCTTCTTCATAGCCACCATTTAAAATATAGTTAGTTTCATTATTTATTTTTAATACTTTGCTTACTGTATTTTGCTGATATGCATCTAAAAAATCTGTTACTTGTACTTGATTTTTTGTATACACAAATTTTAATTTATCTAATATTTTTGAAACAAGTAGTTTTTCTTCTTGTTTTGGAAATTGTTTTAATAATTCTTGTTTATCCATTTTTTTTAATCCTTTTCTATTTTATATTTTTTGATTTTCTATTAACTCATTTGCAATGGTTTGCTCATCTAAGCCATATAGTTTTTCTAATTCTTCTACTTTTCCATGTTTAATAAATTCATCTGGATATCCATAAGGCTTTATAAAACTATTTGCCATACCATTTTTTTCTAATACTTCTAAAGTAGAAGTTGCAAGTCCCCCTCGCAAAATTCCATCTTCTATGGTAATTATTTTATTTGTTTTTGAAACTGAATTTATAATAGTAGTTTCGTCTAAAGGTTTTAAAAATCTAGCATTTATTACCTCTGCATTAATATTATGTTCTTCTAATATATTTGCTACTTTTTGCGCTTTTGCTACCATTTTTCCAATTGCTAAAATACTTATATCTTGCCCTTCTTTTATAATTTCTGCTTTTCCTGTTTCAATTATTTTACTGCTTATATTATTTTTATTATGTTTTAAGCTTTCTTCAGAATTCATATTATTTTTGTTATTCTTTAAGCTTTCTTCAGAATTTATATTATTTTTGTTATTCTTTAAGTTTTCTTCAGAATTTATATTATTTTCACTATTTTCTAAGTTTTTTTCATAATTAATACTTTCTTTTATTGCATTACCTTTTTTTAATAAAATTTCTTTATCTTCTCCACCTCTTGGATAACGAATAGCAACTGGTGCTTTTAAGTTTACAGCATATTCTAGCATTTGCTTTAATTCTTCAAAATTTTTTGGTGCCATAATAGTTAAATTTGGTACAAGGTTTAAAAATGCCATATCAAAAATTCCTTGATGTGTTTCTCCATCATTTCCTACAATTCCTGCTCTATCAATGCAAAGTACCACTGGTAAATTTTGCATTGCAATATCATGAATTACTTGGTCATAAGCTCTTTGATAAAATGATGAATATATTGATACTACTGGTATTAAGCCTTCTTTTGCCATTCCTGCTGCCATTGTTAGGCTATGTTGTTCTGCTATTCCAACATCAAAAAATCTATTTGGAAACTGTTTTGAAAATTCTGCCAAGCCTGTTCCATCTTTCATAGCAGCTGTAATTGCTACTATTTTTTTATTTTGCTTTGCTAATTTTACTAAAGTTTCACCAAATATTTTTGAATAGTCTGCTACTTTTTCTTTTTTACTTTCGCCAGTTAATAGTTCAAAACTAGAAGTGCTATGAAATTTATCTGGATTTTCTTCCGCTGGAATATATCCCTTTCCTTTTTTAGTTAATACATGTACTAAAACAGGACCTTCTTGGGCTTTTGCTTTATTGAAAATATCTTCTAATTGCTCTATATTATGTCCATCTACTGGTCCTAAATAACAAAAGCCTAGTTCTTCAAAAAGCATATTTGGTATTACTAATTGCTTTACTCCTCTTTTAATTTTTCTAACAAAGTTAATGATGTTATCTCCAGTATTTCCAGGTAATTTTTTTACAAGTTTCTTAATATATGCATTAGATTTTTTATAGCTTTTTCTAGTTCTTAGTCTAGTTAAAAAGCTAGAAATTCCACCAACATTTTTAGATATACTCATTTCGTTATCATTTAATATTACAATTAAATTTGTTTTGCTACATCCAGCATCATTTAATGCTTCCAAAGCCATTCCGCCAGTAAGGGCACCATCTCCTATTACTGCAATTACATGATAATTTTCTTTTTTTATGTCTCTTGCTCTTGCCATTCCTAAAGCTGCAGAAATAGATGTACTGCTATGTCCTGTTTCAAAGCAATCATATTCTGATTCTGAATATTTTGGAAAGCCTGAAAGGCCATCTAACTGCCTTAAGGTTTCCATTTTATTTCTTCTTCCAGTTAGCATTTTGTGTATGTAGGTTTGATGCCCTACATCCCAAATTATTTTATCGCTTGGTGTGTTAAAGGAACTATGTAGTGCTATTGTAAGCTCTACTACTCCTAAATTTGATGCTAAATGTCCACCTGTTTTTGATACTACATTTAATACTTCCTGTCTTAAATTTTCTGCTAATTCTTCCTTTTCTTTTATATTTAATTTTCTTAAATCTTCTGGAGTTTGTATTTTATATAAGTCTTCCAAATTAAAATCAATTCCTTTCTCGCTTTGCTCACAAGGCACACATAGGTATGAAAGCTTTTTTTTTCAAACTATACCACCTTTTAATTTTTGTATTATACTAATTAAGCTGGATTCATTATTTTGAACCAGCCTAACGTTAATTATTTTAACATTTTTTATTAATTTATTCAAGCCTCTTGTTTTTAGTTTGCTTTTTAACTAACTCCTTATATAAATTTCCCTTTTCTTCAAAGTTTTTAAAAAATCCATAACTTGCTGCTGCAGGAGATAATAAACAAATTTTATTTTTTTCTGTTATTTTCTTAGCCGTTTCTACCGCTTCTTCTAAAGTATTTACAATATACACTTCTTTTTTTATTTTTTTAGCAATATCATGTCCTGTTTTCGGCATACAAATTATATTTTTAATATTGCTTTCATTTAAGTATTTTATAAATTCTGTATAGTCTAGCCCTCTATCCATTCCACCTATTATTAGTGTATTAACCTTTTTTAAAGCTTCTATTGCACATATGGTAGCCATTGGAACAGTAGCTATGCTGTTATCATAGTATATAATGTCATTATATTTTCCAACTAATTCTAGTCTATGTTCCAAAGTTTTAAACTCACTTATGGTTTTAATTGTTTTATTTAAATTTAAGTTTAATATTTCTGAAACACCAAGTACAAACATTATGTTATTTAAATTATAATCACCTATTAAATTTCTTGGCTCATTTTTATTGTATATAAACTTATTATTTATATATACTTTATTTTCTTTTAAATATATTCTATTTTTATGTATATTTTTATTTAAAATTTTATTTTTTATTTCCTTTAAGTAGATTGTATCGCTATTTACACAAACTGCATTATCTTGTTTTGAGTTTAGCTTTTCTTTAACACTTACTTCATATTCTTGTGCTTTTATATTTTTTACCAATTCCTTTATTGTTTCATTATCTGCATTATATAAAAAGTAATCTGAAGCTTTTTGATATTTAAATATATTACATTTAGCCTTTGCATATTCTTCAAATGATTTATAATGATCCAAATGTTCCTCATAAATATTTATTAGTATTGCAATATTGGGTGATACTTTCATATACTCTAATTGATGTGAAGACATTTCTAATACTATTAGCATATTTTTTTCTATTTTTTCTATATAATCAAAAGCTGGAATTCCAATATTTCCTAAGAACATACAATTTATATTTTGCTCTTTTAAAACCTTATATATTAGTGAACTGGTTGTACTTTTTCCCTTTGTTCCTGTAATTCCTATAGTAAAAACTTCAAAAAACTCTAGCAATAATTCTAATTGTGATTTTATTTTATTTGCGTATTTTTCTATATTAATTTTGGCAAATGATATGCCCGGTGATTTCATTATTATATCATAGTCATTTAAATTTTCTAAATATTTTTCACCACATATAACTTCTACATTATCATCTTTTTTTAATAGTTCAGATGATTCTTTTAAATGTTCTTTTTTATCTGCAATATATATTTTTTGATTTGGTAAATATTTTCTTATTAACTTATATGTAGACTCTCCTTCTCTACCAAAACCTAGCACAAGTACCTTTTTATTTTTAAAATACTCTATTAAATCATTTATCAATTGAAAATACCTCTTTTCTTAGCATAGCATTTTGCTCTTCATTTAAATTGTTTTGTTCATTATATAACAAGGTTATATCATTACTTGTATCTTCTAATTTATAGTTATCTTTATAATATTTTAATAAGTATGGTAAGTTTTCATGCTTAGCTTCTAAGTTTTGTACGGTTTTACTTATAGCAAAATTTACTTCTTTAAAAGTTCCAACACATTCAAATGGCTTTATTTTACCATTTCCAGTTAACTCTACAAAAGTGTTTAATAAGCTTTCTTTTTCGAATAGGTCTTCCTCAAATATATTTATTAGTTTTTCTTTATATAAATATGGACTTAATATAATATAGGCAAATAGGCATTTTGCACAGTTACAGCACCATTTCCATTCTTTTTGTTTACTTCCAACATTACAACTTTTAAAAGTTGTATGATATTTTTCTTTTCTTGAGAATATTTTAGCAATTTGTAATTCGTTTAATGGTCTTAGGAAGCTAAAATATTTTACAGGAGCTTTTAAATATTTTTTTGAATAATATTCAAAATCACATTCAAATTCATAGCTTTTAGAATATTGGTGATTTACTTTTTCTCCTATAATGTTTGATTCATTTGCACTATTTTCATTTGATAATGCTACATATTTTTTAGATAATAAGTATGCTACAAAATATGTTAAAAATGCAAGCACCGCAGAAAATGGTGTGTGGCCATTTATAAAGCCTTGTTTATTTAAGTTTATTAAATTTTGATCTATAGTTCTATAAATTTCAATTATGTTATTATCTGCTAAACCTGCTATTTTAGCACAGGCTAGTGTTATAGGTTTTGGATTAACAATTAGACCATAGTCAGTTTCCTTATTTATTTTTAAAGTTTCTAAGGTTACAACTGAATCTTTTCCTCCGCCAATTGGAATTATGTAGCCATTTGAAGTGTCTTGTATTATTTCATAATTAAATTCTTCTGCTTTGCCGATGCATTCTATGTTTACGAAATCATTAATTGTTGTTTTTATATTATTGGTGTAAAATAGCTCGCCTAAACCATAGTAATATAACTTTTTAAACCAGTTTATTTGCTCTTCATTTAAGTAACCACATTTAATAATTATGTGTGGTGAACATGTGCTTTTCCAATAGCTTATAAGCTCTATAAGACCTATGTGAAACACCATATTTTTTGCATAATTACTATTAATGTTTTTAAATTGCAATTTCTTTTTTAGTATTTTTATTTGCGGATTGAATTTTGTAAGGTTTGGTATTTCAAATTCATATTGCAAATATATGGCTTCATCATCTTGTTTTACTGAATAATTGTTAAAATAAAATTCTTTATATTTATTTCTATATTCTTCAAATTTTAAAGAGTTATCTTTTATAAAATTATCCATACTATAATTTTAACCTTTCTTTTTTATATATAATACTTTTTTCATTTCTGTATTGTTACTAATACTTAAATATTTTCTGAACTTGTAATTTTTATTAAATATTTTTTAACTGTATAATTTTGTTTAAACATTTTTTTATTACGTAATTTTTCTAAGCATTTTTTATTATGTAAATTTTTTTAATACTTTTTTGTTATGTAATTTTTTTCCTAAATATTTTCTGAACTTATTATAGCAAATAATGTATTTTTTATAAATAGTTTTTAATTATTTAAAATGAATTCTTTTCAATTGCATTTAATTTTTCACTTGACGAAATCTTTTAAATATGCTTTTAATTTTATAAATTGCATTTATTTTACAGAATTGTATTTAACTTTTTACTTGTTGAAATCTTTTTTCGTCATTTCTTTATTTTAATATATACTAATTTTTAATATATTTATAAATTTGACAATTTTCTGTTTTTTTCTAAAACATATTCCCTTTTTCTTGAGAATATTGTATAATATAAATGTGTTTTAAATATTTTTTTACACATATAACTAATTTTTCTAAACTATAATAAATATATCAGGAGGGATTTTTCTATGTGGTATATTTGGTTAATATTAGCAGGCTTTTTTATGGTAGCTGAAATTATAACAGTTGGCTTCTTGATTTTTTGGTTAGGTCTTGGTAGCTTATGTGCAATGGTTACAAGCTTTTTTACAGACAATTTAATAATTCAAACTACAGTTTTTGTTGTAACTTCTACTTTATTTATTTTTTGCACAAGACCTTTTGTTAAAAAGCTTACCAAAAAAGATAAAACAATAGTTACCAATGCATTTGCTATTGTTGGTAAAAAAGCTATTGTTTTAACAGATATTAATCCTACTGATGGTACAGGTCAAATAAAAGTAGATGGGCAAGTTTGGTCTGCTAAATGCGAAAATGGAAAAATCATTCAAAAAAATACTGAAGTTTTAATTTTAGCAATAGATGGCGTTAAAGCTGTTGTTACAGAAAAATCTAATAATTCTAGTAAAGTAAATATGGCAGTTTAAATTATTTTTCTATTAATATAGAATATAAACTTTTCTGAAGATTTTTCTAAATATAATATCTTTACATTTTTTGATAAATATGCGAATATACAAATTTATATTTATTAATTCTATTTATAAGTTTGTAATCCGCTTTTTATATATATAAATTAAAGGAGGAACCTGAATTATGTTATGGGTTTTATTAGTTCTATTAATTATTATTTTAATTATTGCATTTAACACAATTAAAATAGTAAAACAATCTGAAGTTTACATTATAGAAAGACTTGGTAAATTTCACAAAGTTGCAGACGCTGGTCTTACAATTATTATTCCTTTTGTAGATCATGTTCGTAGTGTAGTAAGTTTAAAACAACAAACTATGGATATTCCACCACAAGGCGTAATTACACAAGATAACGTTACTATTACTATTGATACAGTTGTATTCTACAGAATTACAGATCCTGCTAAAGCAGTTTATGAAATTCAAAATTTGAAGAAAGGTATTGAATATTTAGCAATTACTACTATTCGTGATATTGTTGGTAAAATGGACTTAGATTCTACATTTAGTTCAAGAGATGCTATTAATGATCACTTAAGAGTAATTCTAGATGAAGCTACAGACCAATGGGGTTGTAAAGTAGATAGAGTTGAAGTTAAAGATATTACACCTCCTGCTGATATTCGTGATGCAATGGAAAAACAAATGAATGCAGAAAGAAATAAAAGAGCTTTAATTTTACAAGCTGAAGGTGAAAGACAATCTGCTATTACTCTTGCTGAAGGTAAAAAAGAAGCTGCTATTCTAGAGGCTGAAGCTGACAAAGAAGCTAAAATTAGAAGAGCTACTGGTGAGGCTGAAGCTATTAAGAAAGTAGCAGAAGCTAAAGCTCAAGAAATTCACGTTGTATATGATGCTATGATGAAAGCTGAGCCTAACGATAAATTAGTTCAATTAAAATCTTTAGAGGCTTTAAAAGAAGTTGCAAATGGAAGTGCTAATAAAGTGTTTATTCCTTTTGAAGCAACAAAAGCTTTAGGTAGCTTAGGTGCTGCAGCTGAAGTTTTAAAGGAACAGAAGAAAGACTAAAATGTCGCTTCGGGGACGTTTCTTAACGCGACAAAGTGTCGCATTGGGGACACATGTTACTTAATAAATGTAAAAAATATTTCCTGTTTAAAAGTGCTTATTGCATATTTTAAAACGGGAAATATTTTTATTTATGCATATTTTAAGTTTTTATAAATACAGAAAATATTGAAAAATCTGTGTAAAGTTTACACAATTTTTTCGATATTTTCCTGTTTATCAAAATTTTAAAAATTTATTATAAGAAGTTTACACAAACTTTTCTATATTCTCTGATTTTTCTTTATATGATATATATTTTTTAATAAACTTTTTCTAAGATGTGTCCCAAACGCGACAAAATGTCGCGTTAAGAAACGTCCCTAAAGCGACACATATTTTGTTCCTAACATTTTATCTGGCAAATATTGTTGTTCAACATAATGTCCCGGATAATCATGTGGATATTTATATCCTACCCCATAACCTTCTTTTGCCATTCCGCTCAGCTGGGGCATTTCTAATATGCATTGGTATAGTACCAGTATCTTTAGTTGCTACATCTTCTAAGGCTTTATCAATTGCCAAATATGCAGCATTTGATTTTTTAGATGTTGCTACATATATAGTTGCTTCTGCTAAAATAATTCTTGCTTCAGGCATTCCTATCATAGTAACTGCTTGCATTGCTGATGTAGCTACTACTAATGCATTTGGATTTGCCATTCCCACATCTTCTGCTGCTGCAATTACTATTCTTCTTGCCATAAATACTGGATCTTCTCCTGCATTTAAGGCTCTAGCTAAATAAAAAATTGCTGCATCTGGATCGCTTCCACGCATTGATTTTATAAATGCACTAATATTATCATAATGGCTATCTCCACTTTTATCAAATACTGCTTTTCTTGTTTGTACACATTCTTTTGCTATTTCATCTGTTATGGTAATTACACCATTTTCTCCCATTTGTGTAGTTAATACTGCTACTTCTAAACCATTTAAAGCTGTTCTAACATCTCCATTTGAGGTTTCAGCTATTTTTCTTAAAGTGCTATCTTCTATTTGTATATTATAATTTTTAAGTCCTTCTTCTGCTGTTAAGGCCTTTTTCAAAACATTAAATATGTCTTCTTCTGTTAATGGTGTTAAATGAAATACCATTGATCTTGAAATTAAAGCTTTATTTACTTCAAAATATGGGTTTTCTGTTGTAGCTCCTATTAAAATTACTGTTCCATTTTCTACATAAGGTAAAAGCGCATCTTGTTGCAATTTATTAAAACGATGGATTTCATCTATAAATAAAATGCATTTTCCTGATGGATTTAATAGTGTATTTTGTGCTATTTCTACTGCATTTTTTATATCTGCTACACCTGATGTTACAGCATTTATTTTTAAAAATTTGTATTTAGTAGTATTACTGATTACTCTAGCAAGAGAGGTTTTTCCACATCCTGGTGGTCCCCATAAAATAATACTGGAAAGCCTATCTGCTTTAATTGTTCTATATAAAATTTTATCTTTGCCTAAAATATGTTCTTGTCCTACGTAGTCTTCTAGTGTTTTTGGACTCATTCTATAGGCGAGTGGCTTGCTCAAATCCATTTAAAAATTCCTTTCTTTTATTTTAATTATATTTCTCAAATAATTATTTTGTTTTATTGTAAAATAGTTTGCCCGTGCAAAGCATGTGACATTTGTTTGCGAAGCAAACGATTTTTTCATATTCCCCTAGCTAAATTTCCTAAAGCTTTTTTAATAATATCTTCTACTGCTAAAGATGTCATATCCATATTCTTTAAAGCATCTGATATTTCTTTTCTACTATAACCTAATACTTGAAGAGCGCTAACTGCTTCTGATATTTTTTCATTCTTTGATATAGCTTCTTGTAAATCTGATTTTTCTGTTTTTTCTTCTGCAGATATTTCTTGTTCCTTTTTTAATTTATCTTTTAATTCTAAAATAACTCTTTGGGCAGTTTTTGCTCCTATTCCTGGTAATTTTTTTAATATATTTACATCATTAGATATAACTGCTAATGCAAACCCTGATGGTGTAACATTCGATAAAATGGTAAGTGCTACTTTTGCCCCTATGCCACTAACAGATAGCAATAACTCAAACATACGCAATTCTTCATTTGTATTAAAACCATATAAACTAATGTCATCTTCTCTTACTCTCATAAAAGTATGTATTTTTACTGTTTCTCCTATTTCTGATAATTTTGAAATATCGGTTTCTGGCATATAAACTTTGTACCCTACTCCACTTGTAGTTTCTATAATAACATATTCTTTTGTTTTTACTTCTAAAATTCCTTTAATAGATGCTATCATTTTTTCTCCTTTTTGACTTTGCAAATTTTAAAAATATTGCAATTCTATTTTTTCTAACCTATTTTATCACAAAGAAAATAAATTGCAAGTGTATTAATATTTATATTTTAGCTCCTAATAATTAAGTATTTAACTTTTCACGTGACGTAATAATTAAGTAAAGTTACCTAATTAATAGCACAATAACATAGTAGTACATTTAACTTTTTATTTAATGTTAACTAAACTTTATATATTTTTTCGAAAAAGTATTGTTTTTTTTCCAAAATTGTGCTAAACTTATTAATAGTCAATTTTAGATTTTGCATATAGGAGGTGCAACATAATGGCAAAATGTGATATTTGCGGAAAATCATTATCTTATGGAAATAAAATTAGTATTGCTCGTTCTCATGTTAGTAGAAGAAGCTCTAGAACTTTTAAAGCAAATTTAAGAAGAGTAAAAGCAGTTGTTAATGGCGAAACTAAAACTATTCATGCGTGTGCAAAATGCTTACGTTCTGGCAAAGTAGTTAGAGCTTAGTGTTAGAGCTTAGTAATTTTTAAAAAAGATATAAATTTAAGGCTATTTATTAATAGCCTTTTTTGCATTTTCCTTTTGATAACCGTATAGTGTTATAAAGCTTTAGTTTAATAATTTGTTAAAAAATCTAATTACTTAATTCCAAATAATAATTTAACAATACCTCGTAAGCATTTTGGAACTTTTTTTACAACAATTGTCATATTTTCCTCACTCCCCTTTTGTTTATTTATTGCTTGTTTGTTTATTTATTACTTGCAAGATAACCACATAAGTCCAACTATTATAATTGTTACGCCTATAGCAAATAGCCAACCAGATAGTGGAAGTAATAATACAAGTAAAATACCAAGCCCTAATCCAATTAAGCATACTCCAATAGTCTTTTTTAATGCATTTAACATTTTTAATCTCCCCTATCTTTTTTATACATATCTTTATATATATTTTTTTATACGTATCTTTTATTATACATATTTTTTATACAGAAATTTCTATTTTTTCTATGTAGCATTTTCTATATAAGTTTAACTTTCTTATATATCACTTGCTAAAGCTAAGTGGAAATTATTGCTTACTAAAATGATTTCTTCTATATTATATTATTATTATATTATTTTTTTATTTTTTTGTTACTTTATGTATTTAGACTTTGACTTTATTTTAAAATGGTGCTATAATTTATGTCATCCACATTTTTAGGAGGAAAATCGTAATGGAAATTGTCATCTTCGTAGTGGTTCTTCTCTTGCTGTTCACATTTATTATATTTGTGAACGGCGCCTTCTTCACAGCTGCTTGCATGAACTTCGATCATAGCAAGAAGGCTCCGCCATTTTACAAGCGGTGGATTAAAACTCTAAATGAAGATCAAAACTCAACCTTTGGGAAAGTATTCATGGCAAGTTTTTACTTCATTTGCTCTATCATCGCATTTTTCTCCTATCTTCGCTCGTTAATTCGAGCCAAGAAATAAAAGAACCGTAAAAGGTTCTAACAACCCCAGAAGCTTCTGGGGTTATATTTTAAAATGCAAGAAAGGGTATCGGTAATTATGAATAAAGATACATCAATAATGATTATAAAAAAATTAATAGAAGCTCACCCAGAAGCTAAATGTAGTTTGGATTTTAAAACACCTTTTGAAATGATGATTGCTGTAATGCTTTCTGCTCAATGTACAGATGAAAGGGTTAATTTAACTACTCCTAATCTTTTTGCAAAATACAATACTCCTGAAAAAATGGCAAATGCACCTATAGAAGAACTAGAGAAACTTATTCACCCTTGTGGTTTTTATAAAAATAAGGCAAAAAATATGAAACTTGCAGCTCAAAAACTTTTAAACGATTTTAATGGAGTAGTTCCTAATACTATGGAAGAGTTAATTACTATTCCCGGAGTTGGTAGAAAAAGCGCTAATGTTATTATGCTTGAAGCTTTTAATAATCCTCAAGGAATTGCAGTTGATACACATGTAAAAAGAATTTCAAATAGAATTGGCTTTTCAAAGCAAGCTGAACCAGAAAAAATTGAACAAGATTTATTAAAGCTACTTCCAAAAGAATATTACAAGGATGTAAATCATGTGTTAATTTATCATGGTAGAAGTATTTGTACCGCTAGAAAACCAAAATGTAATAATTGCCCTATTTTCGAAATTTGTGAAAAAAATTTATGAGATTTTTATATTTTTATTATAGTTTTTGCTTTTTAATTTATTATATGTTTTAATTTCCATAGATTTTTATTATTTATATATTTTAAACCATATAGATTTTTATTATCTATATTTTTTAATTTATGTTTTAACAAAATTATTAAAAAATTAATTTATACTTAATTTTTATAATTTATAGTATATTTTTTTAATTTTATTACATACTACATAATTGAGGTGAGTGTTTTGACAAATATTAATTGTTTAGAAAACTGTATTTATCAGAAAGATGGGAAATGTTCTTTTGAAGATATTAACAGCCATAAAATAAATTCTAAGCATTCTTCTTGTGCCTATTTTGTTGAGGCAAACACTTCTAAATCATTTTCAAATTCTCTTATTAAAAAAAATTAAATTCCTTATTTATATGCATATTCTTGACTTTCTTTAATATAAGATATATATTAATACTTATAAAGGAGGTTTTTTTATGTTAAATAAAAAGAAAATTTTATGTTTATTTTTTATATTATTCTTATTATTTTCTTCTGTTTGTATGGCTACTACTACGCCTACAACTAATACAAATGATGATGTAACTCAAAGCACTCCTCAGCTTTCTATTGTTAATACTGATTTGTATTTGGCAAATACTGATGTTGTAATTGAAAATGCGGTTGATGGAAATGCTTTTGTTTATGGTCAAAATGTTTCTATTAAAGGAGAAATTATTGGAGATTTATTTGTTTTAGCAAATACTTTAACAATAGAAGATTCAGCTATTATTGATGGAAATATTTTTGCATATGCCACTAATTTTACAATAAATGGTAAAGTTGTTGATGTTTATGGTCTTGCTCAAAACTTTAAATTAGATGAAAAAGGCACAATTTATAGAGATTTAAAACTTTATTCTAATAATTGTTACATAGGTGGAAATGTTGTAAAAGATGCATATATTGCAGCAGCTAGCCTTAATTTTAAAGATGCAGAAGATTTAATTAAAGGTAATTTAAACTATACTTCTAATAGTGAGGCAAATATTCCTGAAAAGGCTGTTACAGGTAGCGTTAAATTTAGTGAAGTAAAAAATGAGCAACCATCTGCAGGTGATATTATTAAAATGTACATAACTTCATTTATTAATGTTTTTGTTTATTCAGCTGTTGTTATTGCATTAATTATTAATTTATTGCCTAAAGCTGCAGATAAACTAACCTATTGTTTAAGCAATAGATCTTTTGCTACAGTTGGAGTTGGTGTTTTAGGAGTTTTCTTAGTTCCTATTATTGCTTTTATAATACTTGTAACAGGATTGTTCTTGTATTTAGGCTTTGCTATTTTTGCTATATACGTTTTAATGTTATCAATTACAATATCTATTCTTGGAATTGCAATTGGAAATTATTTAGCTAAGAAATTGAAAAACATTACAAAGATGAAAACTATTTTATTATCTTACGGTTCAGTTGTAGTTATATGGTTATTACAATTAATACCTTTAGTTGGTTCTTGGATTTCAATTTTTACATTTGTTTTCGGTTTTGGGCTTATGCTTTTAGCTTTGTTTACAAGAAAAACCGTTCAAGATGCTGATGCTAAAGAATAACTTAAAATTTTTTATAAGAAAATTATTTGCTTAGCAAAAAATGTTTTATATGGAATTTCCTATAAAATAAGAAAAAGAGAATATTAACCATTGAGTTTAGCTTTATA
Source organism: uncultured Clostridia bacterium (assembly GCA_947631145.1). Taxonomy (GTDB): domain Bacteria; phylum Bacillota; class Clostridia; order TANB77; family CAG-508; genus CAG-273. The sequence continues at coordinate 14,907 of CANRKF010000010.1, forward strand.
TTCTCTTTTTTATTTTGCCATTTTTTTATTTAAAAGTTATTATAATTTATTACTTTTTATTTTTCTACTATGTTATCTAAAAGTTATTGTAATTTATTATCTTTTAGTTTTACCACTTTTTTATTAAAAAGTTATTGTAAGTTATTACCATTTAATTTTCTACTGTTTTATTTAAATTTATTACCTTTTAATTTGCCACTATTTTATTTAAAAGCTATTGTAAGTTTTTATTGTTTTAATTTTGTTTTTGGCTTCTTAAAACTATTGCAATTATTAGCCTTTTAATTTTGCAACAGTTTCTTTAAAATTACTAGAATTTGTAATACTGCTTCCTGCAACTATAATGTTAGTACCTGCCTCTTTTAACATATTTACATTTTCTGGCTTAATTCCACCATCTGCTTCAATATCTACTTCTAAATTGTTCTGTTTTATATAATCACTTAAATCTTTTATTTTTTGAATTGTAGGTAAAAGTAATTCTTGCCCACCTTTTCCTGGCTCTACTGTCATTACTAAAACCAAGTGAATAAGTGGTAAATATTCAGTTATTTCTTCTATTTTAGTATTTGGCTTAATAGATATTCCAACTCTTACATTGTTTTCTTTTATGTAGTTTATCCATTCTAATAGTTCTTGTTTATTTTTAGCAGATTCTAAATGTATAGTAATGATATTTGGTTCAAATACTAAAAAACTGTTTATATAACTTTTTGCATCTTCTACCATTAAGTGAACATCTAATGGCAAATTTGATATACTATTTAAATATTCACAATATTCTAGCATTTTACTTGTTGTATCAGCTTCAACAAATTTTCCATCCATTACATCAATATGAAAGTAATCTATTCCTGAAGTTTCTAGATTATATAAAGTTTGAATTGCATTTTCATTTTTCATACTTAAAATAGATGCTGATACTTCTACCATTTATTTTTCTCCTTTTCCTTTAATTCTTCATATATTTTTTGATAATTTTGATACCTTTGCAATGATATTTTTCCACTTTGCACTGCTTCTTTTATTCCACATTTTTCTTCTTTAATATGACTACATCCACCGAAATTCACATTTTGATAAGTATGGTAAAAATTCTATAAAATACTTATATAATTCTTCTGATGGAATTTCTGTTAATTCTAAAGTTGAAAATCCCGGTGTATCTGCTATATATGAGTTTTCACTATATTTATATAATGTTACTGTTGTTGTTGTGTTTTTACCTTTTTTATTTTTTGCACTAATGTTTCCTTCTTGTGTTAATTTCTTTCCAAAAATATTATTGGTTAATGTTGATTTTCCTACTCCTGAATTTCCCGCAAATGCAGTAATATTGTTTTTTAAAAGTGGTTTTATTTTTTCTAAATATTCATCACTTGTTGCATTTGTTTCTATTACTGTATAGCCTATATTTTTATATATTTGGCTTAGTTTTTCTAATTCTTTTGGATCTGATAAATCTATTTTATTAAAACAGATTATAGCTTTTATTCCAAGCCATTTTGCAAAAACTAATTCTTTATCTAATAGTAATAAATCTGGCGATGGCATTTTCATTGAAACAACTAAAATAATTTGCGTTAGGTTTGCCATTTTGGGGCGTTTTATTTCGTTATGTCTTGGTAGTATTTGTTCAATTAATCCTTCGGATTTTTCTTCGTTTGATATTGTTAGTTCTACTTTATCACCTATAAGAGGGCTAATTCCTTCTTTTTTGAATTTTCCTCTCGCAGTGCAACTATATATTTTATTTTCTACTTCTATTTGATACAAATTAGAACTTGCAGAAGTAATTAGTCCTTTTGGCATTTTTTACTCCTTTTTTAAACTTACACCTATTTATATTAGTCTATAGTAAGTACAGGATTTTCTACGCTTAAATCGAATTGCCTCATATCTATTCTTACATCATCTACTAAAATTTTAATAGTTACTGTTCCTTTTCCTGAAACATTTGCTGTAATACTTGTTTCGTCTTTGCGATGTGTAGAAGAATATACTACTTCATCATTTACTGTTATTTTTAAACCTACAGTTGGATTTATTTCAATTCCGTTTTCGTCTTGTTCTATAGTTGCTTTACTTCCTAATAATGACTTTAAGTTTAAGTTAATAACTCCTGTTTTAATAGCTTCTATTTTATTTACTGTAATAGTAATTTTTGTTTTTTCATCAACAGTAGTTCCCGCATCTATACTTTGTTTTAATACTTTTCCATCTACTTTTGTTGTATCTTCCTCATAAACAACAGTTACATCTAAATCTTTTAATTTTTTCTTAGCATCGTCTTCTGTATCTCCTATTACATAAGGTACTGATAATTGTTTTATGCCTGTTCCTATGCTTACATACACTTCTACTGTTGAACCTGCTGCTATTTCTTCATCTTCTTTTATGCTTTGTTTTGTTACTATTCCTGCTTCTACTGTTTTACTTGTTTCTTCTTTTTTCTCTACTTTTAAATGTAATTCATTTTCTAGTAGTTCTTCTGCCTCTTCAAATTTCATGCCAACTACTTTTTTCATAGTTACCATTTCAATGCCTTTACTGATTTTTATTTTTATGTTACTATTTTCTTTTATTTGGTATCCTTCTATATAAGGAGGCTCCTGCCAAAAGATTTTGCCAGCTTCTACTTCTTCGTTATTTACTTCTTCAACTACTTCAATATTTATTTCTGTATCTTTTACTAATTCTTTGGCTTCTTCAAAAGTTTTTCCTACTAAATTTGGTAAATCTATGTCTTTTGGTTGACCCGCTTCTAAAACTAATTGTGTTCCGAAAAATCCTATAACAGGAATTAATACAATAATACAAATTATAACTACTGCCATCCATATTTTTTTAGCTTTTGATTTTTTAGAAATATGTCCACCCGTTTTTTCTTTATATTCATTATTTTGTGCATTCATTTCTTCACCTAAGGTTGGAACTCTTTGAGTATACTGCATATTTTCTGCATTGCTTTGAACAAAGTCACCTTCTGGATTTTTTAGTGCCATACTTAAATCTTTTAATAATTCTGTTGCATTTTGATATCTCAAGCTAATATCTTTTTCCATAGCTTTCATAATGATTTTATCAACTGCATATGGAATAGATGGATTTAATTTTATTGGCTGGGCTGGTTTTTCTTGCATATGTTTTAAAGCAATTGATACTGGTGTATCTGCATCAAATGGAACCCTTCCTGTTAGCATTTCATACATAACTACTCCTAAAGAGTAAATATCTGATTTTGCATCTGTAAATCCACCTCGTGCATGTTCTGGTGAAAAATAATGTACAGATCCAATAGTTGTACCAAATGCTGTAATTGTTGAGTTTGAAACTGCTTTAGCAATTCCAAAGTCTGTTACTTTTGCAATTCCATCTTCAGTAATTATAATGTTATGTGGTTTTATATCTCTATGAATAATGTTGTTTTTATGTGCTGTTTCTAGAGCTGAAGCTACTTGTATTGCAATATTTACAGACCATTTCCAAGGAAGTACCCCATCTTCATTTATTATTTCTTTTAAAGTTTTTCCTTGTACTAATTCCATAACTATATAATATATATTTTCTTCGTGTCCTACATCAAATATAGAAACTATATTAGGATGTGTAAGACTTGCGGCTGATTGTGCTTCTGTATTAAATCTTTTTATAAATTCTTCATCTGTTATAAATTCATCTCTTAATACTTTAACTGCAACATATCTTTTAAGAACGTTATCTCTTGCTTTATAAACTGTTGCCATGCCTCCTTCGCCAATTTTTTCTAATATTTCATATCTATTTCCTATTACTTTACCTACTATATTCATATGTTTTTATCTCCCCTATATTATCGTTATAACAGTTATGTTGTCATAACCACCAGCTTCATTTGCTAAGTTTACTAATTTTTCTGGTGCCGTTTCTGGATTTTCTTTTACCAGTTTGTAAATTGTGCTATCTTCTACCATGTTGCTTAAACCGTCTGAACACATTAATAAAATGTCCTGTTTTTCTATATTTCTTGCTCTAATATCTGGCTCTACATATTCTGTACAGCCAAGCGCTTTTATTAACATATTTTTTTTAGGATGGTGATTTGCCTCTTCTCTTGTTATTTTTCCATCTTCAACTAGTTGTTGTACATAGCTATGGTCTTTTGTTATTTTACGAATTATGTCACCTCTAATAAGGTATATTCTACTATCTCCAACGTGTCCGATATACGCTTTATTATTATATATGAGGCAAAGGTCTAAAGTAGTACCCATTCCTTTTAAATCTTCTGATGTTTTTGATTTTTCATAAACTATTGTATTGGCATATTCTACTGCGCTTTTTACTAATTGTAATATTTGCTCTTTTTGTGGTTCTATTTGATTAAAATTATTTTCTATGTAATTTTTGGCGCTTTCTATTGCTAACTTACTTGCTACTTCTCCTCCATTATAACCACCCATTCCATCTGCTAAAATATACAGTTGTATGTTACTTTGGGAGTTAGAAACATAGTAAGAATCTTGATTCATTTCTCTTGCTTTGCCAATATCTGTTTTAGCAAAACCTCTCACTTTCAAGTTCCTCCTATTTTAAATTTTTTCTTCTAAGTTGTCCACATGCTGCATCTATATCGCTACCTAATTCTCTTCTAATTGTTGCTACAATGCCATGTTCATTTAAATAATCTCTAAATTTAATAATGTTTTCATTACTACTTTTTACAAAACTACCATTTTGAATTTTATTAATAGGTATTAAATTTACATGACAAAGCATTCCTTTTAATAAATTTACTAATGCTTTTGCATCTTCTAAATTATCATTGTTATCTTTTGCGAGAGCATATTCAAATGAAATTCTTTTATTCGTTTTTGCAATATAATCTTTACACGCTTGCATAAGTTCTTCAATGGGATAAGCATTATTTACTGGCATCATTTTACTTCTTTTTTCATTATTTGTTGCATGAAGTGAAATAGATAAAGTACATTGTAATTCTTCGTTTGCAAAGTCATAAATTTTAGGTACTATACCAGATGTAGAAATACTTATGTGTCTTGCTCCTATATTTAAGCCTTTTGGATTATTTAAAATGCGAATTGCTTTCATAACATTATTGTAATTATCAAATGGTTCTCCTATGCCCATAAAAACAATATTTGAAATGCTTTCTCCTATATTTTGTTCTACTGCTAAAACTTGTTCTACTATTTCGCCTGCAGTTAAGTTTCTAACAAATGCAATTCCTGTAGAAGCACAAAATTTGCATCCCATTTTACAGCCAATTTGTGAAGATACACAAATTGTTTTACCATGATGATATTCCATTAGCACGGTTTCAATAGCATTTCCATCTAATACATCAAATAAATATTTTACTGTGCCATCTGATGATTCTTGCTTTTTTAATATTTCAAAATTACACATTGTATAATTTTGTTTTAACTTTTCCCTTAATTCTAAAGAAAGGTTTGTCATTTCATCTATTTGTTTAACTTTTTCTTTGTATAGCCAGTTCCATATTTGTTCTGCTCTGTATGGCTTTTCTCCTAATGAAATAAGCTCCTGTTTTAATTCTTCTAAATTATATTCTTTTATATTTTTCATATTTATTTTTTACAGTGTCCTTCTTTATTTTTGCTTTTTCATATTTTTTTATTTTTCCTATTAACTTTTTTCTACTTATTTTATATCATAACTATTTATTTTTTTCAATAGTTTACAAAAGGTTGCTGTTTTTTTACATGTGGGTTAGTCAAAGTAAGTAATTTATTTTTCTTTTGCTGATAATTCTTTGAATTTTTTGTATCTTATTTCATATGCTTCTTCTAATTCTTTTTCAAAGGCAAGTTTTGGTTCTTTTACTCCCATAAGTTCTAATAATTTTAAAGTAAATTTTGGATTTAATATAAGTATTGGACCTATTATATATGTTCCTATAAAATTTTTTTTCTTAATTCCTTCTAATTTGCTTTCTTTATTTATTCCTATTCCCATTTCTACTGTTGCAAAATGCTCTTGTAAGTTATCTCCATATAACATTGTAAATTGACTTTTGAAACCTATTAATTCAATATCTTCGTATTTTCCTAAAAAGAAACTATTATGTCTATGTAACATATCTCTTTTGGCGTGTATGTTAAAAATTCCAAGACCTTCTATTTTGCTTTTATCTTCATTTACAATGTATTCTCCTAATACTTCTACACTATTTCCTGTAAATAAGAATACTTGTCCCATATTAATTAATTCTTCTATTCTTTCTTTATATGGCATTAGCTTTTTTATTACTATTTCTTGTGAACGTTCTGACAAAGTTCCCATATATATAAGAGAAAGGTCGTTTTGTGTGCAAAATGCTGGTTCTTCTTCTATGGCTGTTTCTATAAATTCCGCTTCTGGCAAGCATTTTTTTAAATATTTAACATTTCCCATGTCGCCATTTAAGTTGCAAAATTCTGGATATAAAATTTCTATTTTCATTATTTCTACCTTGTATAAATATATTTAGGTTTTTATTAAGGTTTACCTATAACCTTTTGCTTATTAAATTTGTTACATTTTTTATTTATTTTAGTATTGCTTTTAGCCAATTTTTAACTTTACTATTTTTCATTAATTAATTCTTTTACTTTTTGTTTTATTTGTTTTGTTTCTTCAATAGAATATAAATCGTGTAAAATAAATATTTTTTCTATTCCATCTAATTTTAATTTACTTGTAGCTTGTAATAAATCTTTTTCATGTACCATTTTTTCTGGATTTATGTCTGCCATTAAAAGGCGTATATATGAATCCATATATCTTGGACCTGCTACTATAATTTGTTTTATAGATTCATCATTTAAGAATTCATAGTCTGCATCATAGTGCCATGCGGTATTTTCTGAGCCATTTGCTTCTTCATGTAAATCATCTAATATCATAATTACTGCCTTATTTCCCGGCTCTTTTCTAGTATAATTAAATGCTATAGAGCAAGCTATTGGGTTCATACCTTTGGCTAATTGTGTAACAATTTTATAGTTTTTATAGTTTTCTTCACTGTATCTTGTTTCTACAATTTTTATTTTTGCAAAAGAATCGTTTATTTGTTTTGCTGTTAGTTTCAACTGTTTTAATACAGTGATTACTGCTAACATATTATAAATATTTATTATGTTATCATTTACAATATCGTAAGTTTCTTCTTCGTTTTTTGATTTTACTTTTATTTGCATATTTTTTAAATCTATATTGGTTATACGGTAATCTGGATTTTCTGGGCATTTATAATCACAGTTTGGGCAATATGCTTTTCCTATATGGTGATATCTAACATATTCGTATTTTAGTTTTGATAAACATTTTGGGCAAACTCTAATATCTCTTGTAATGTTTTCACAATTTTGTGTATCTGTTTCGAGTTTATCAATACTAAAGTAAATTTTTTTATTATTTTCTGCAATATGGCTACATATGATATCATCGGCATTTTCTATCATAATTGTTTCTTTTGGAATGTATTTATTTAATATATCAGATATAAATTCAGTGTGTGCATTTCTCATTAATGAGTCTCTAAATAGGTTCGTACATATTAAATATGTTGGAGTTATGTATGGAAATATTTTGTTTGCACTTCTTTCATCTATTTCTAATACGGCTAAGTCTTTTTTAGATTTTCCTAAAAAATTTGCTCCTTGTATTAAGGTAGTAGCAATTCCTCCATCTATATTAGAGCCATATTTATTGTTTATAAAGTCAAAGCCATTTTGTTCTAATATATTGTTAATCATATTACAGGTGGTAGTTTTTCCATTAGTTCCTGTTACTCCTATAATTGTTTTTGGTTTATCTAACATTCCCATAAATTCTGGGCACAAGGTTAAGGCTATTTTTCCCGGAAAATATGTTGCATTTCTTCTTAAAATTTTTAATGCAATTGAAGAGAGTTTTGCAAGCCAAAGTGTAATATAAAATCTTAATGTTTTTTTCTGATTCATAAAATATTTCATTCCTTGTATATGTATTTAGGTTTTTAAAAGGTTACCTATAAACCTTCTTCTTTTTTTACCTCTTTATTCTAACCTTTATTTTTACTTTTAGCAAGTATATTGATTATTTTTTTCAATATATTCTATTAATATGGGACTTTTGGAACAACTTCATAATTTTAGTTTTTATTTGGTCGAATTCGACTAAATTAAAACTTAATATGGAAAAAAACCAGAGTTTTTATTCTTACTCTGGCTATTTTGCTTTATTTGTTCATTAGTTTTTCTTGTAGTGTTTGTTCTATGTTTGAAAGTCTTGTTTCAAAAATTTGATTTGTCATATCGCAAATTTCGTTAAAGTCTTTAAGTTTTTCAAAATTTTTCATGTTAACTTTGTGATATTTTTCTACATTTTCTGCTAGTTTTATTTGTTCATTTTTTATTTCGTTTAATAGTTCATTTACTTCTTCTAAAAATTCTTGAATTTCATTATCATTTAGCATACTTCTCCCTCCTTCTTTTGAATTTCTTTTATTTCTTTTTAAGAAATTCCAGTATACTTTTCCTGCTTCCTACCTAAAGCTAAATTTAATAATTTTATTATTCTTTACCTCCTTGTTAATATAGAGAATGTCAAAAAATCCCCCATACTAAAGAAAAATTTTTTTGAAATAATGAAAATAACTGCCGAAATAAATAAAAAAGACTTTCCATAACTCTTTTTTGAAATAACATCTACATTATAAAACTTTTGTTTTGTAGTTGTCAATACTTTTTAATTATTTTTATAAAATTTTTCCTCCCCCTAATACGACATCATCTATGTAAAATACAACTGATTGGCCGGGAGTAATTGCTCTTTGAGGTTCTTCAAAGGTTACTTTAGCTACCTCATTTCCGATTATTATTAATTAATTCTAAAGTAGCTTTTGCCTCTTTAGCACGATAACGTACTTTTGCCATTATATCAATAGGCTTTGATAGTTCTACAACAAGTAAAAAGTTTAGTTCATTTGCATATAGTTCTTTGGTGTAAAGTTCTTCTTCTGTTCCTACAACTACTTCATTTTTTTCATTATCTAATTTTAAAACATATAAAGGTTCTTTATATGCTATTCCTAAGCCTTTTCTTTGTCCTACTGTATAAAAAATTAATCCATTATGTTTTCCTAAAACTGTGCCATCTTGCATAACTATATTTCCTGATTCTGGATTTAACTTAGCTTTTTTAGTTAAAAAATTTCCATAGTCGTTATCTGGTATGAAGCAAACTTCTTGGCTATCCTTTTTATGTGCAACTTTTAAGCCATATTCTTCTGCTAAATTTCTTACTTCTTCCTTTGTTTTAAAGCCTTCTAGTGGAAATATCATTTTTGGTAATACTTCTTTTGGAATACTATATAAGAAGTAAGTTTGATCTTTTTTATTAGATTCAGATTTTCTTAGTACATAAGTTTTATATTTTTCTGAATATTCTATTTTTGCATAGTGTCCTGTTGAAATATAGTCACATTCTAATTCTAAAGCCTTTTGATAAAATATTCCAAATTTTAAGTATTTATTGCATTCTATGCAAGGGTTTGGAGTTTTGCAGTTTTTATAGCAATTAACAAAATCATTTATAACATATTTTTCAAATTCTTCTTCACAATTTAAAGTATAATGTGGAATTTCTAGTTTATCACATACTCTTTTTGCATCATAAGTGCTACTAAAAGAACAGCAACCGCCTTCTATTTCTGGGCATTCTTTATCTTCCCATAATTTCATGGTTGCTCCTATTACTTCATAACCTGCATTTTTTAATAAAATTGCTGCGGTGGAGCTATCTACTCCACCGCTCATTCCTAATAATACTTTCTTTTTTTTATTACTCATTTTAAAATTAATTCCTTTCTTACTACGATTGCTAGGCACATATAAGAATGAAAAGTTGATTTCTTTCAAAATAAAAATTATGCCTTTCTTGCTTCTCTTGCAATGCACACATAAGAATAAAGATTGATTTCTTTCAAACTAATTTCTTTTATGTTTTATTCCTAATTTTTTATTTTTCTATTTCACTTTCTGCAGAGTCTTTAATTTCTTTTTCATTTTTACGAACTTTTATTGTTTCTACTATATCTGTAGTAATAGATGCCACAATATGGGCAATAAATTCTTTTAGTTTTCCTTGATAACTATCTGTTTGAAGAATAGTATATTTTTGCGAAAAGCTAGCTATAAATTCACTTTCTTTTTGTAAAAATCCATTTAATAATTCAATATTTGGCACATTAACAAGTCTTCCGGGCTTTCCTTTTCTTTCTACGCTAAGTTCTGGAGAAGTTATTAAATTATATGTAATTGGTTTATATTTTTGTAAAAAGTTAGTATTATAAAAGCTTTTAAGAATACTAGCATCTTTTTCCGATATTACAGATTTTGCCATACCAACGTCAATCCATGGAATTCTATCTAACATTCCTCTATCGTATAATACAATTCTTTGATTAGTATTACTCATATCTTCACTTAAATTTTTTAATAATTCCATTATCATCCAAATTTCATATTCTTCTATTTTTTTATTTTGAATTGGATTATATTCTGCTGTTTCTCTTCTTGTTTGAAATGGAATATTGGCCTTTTCAAATAAATTTTTTATATGATTTGTTAATGTTGTTTTTCCGCTTTTAGGCGTTCCTATTAGTTCAATGAAAATTGGACCTTCTATTTTATTTAATTCTGATTTTATTTTTTCTAAATTTTGCTTTATTGTTTCAATTTGTTTTTCCATATGTTTTTACCTAAATACCTTGTCTAATATTTTTTTATACCTCTCAAATAGTTCATTATTTTCTTTTGTATTTGATAAAACTGCATCATACATATTTGTATAATACCATTTTTGCTCTTCATATGGCTGATTAAAATCCTTCCATACATCATCTTTCTTTTCTTCATATACAGAATATAAACATTCTAAATTATTTATTTTATCTGCACATTCTACTAATTTTCCATCTAGGCTTGCTGTTTTTATTTTATTTATTGCATCTATTTTTCTTTCTTTCCAACTTAAGCTTTTGTTTTCTGATACTTCAAAAATTATTTTAGCAATATCTTCATTAAATTCTTTTTTTATATCTTCTAATGTATATTTTGTATCTTCAACAACATCATGTAAAACGCCTGCGATAACGCAATTTGTACTTGCTCCTGCTCTTTGTAATATCATTGCTACTGTATATGGATGAAAAATCATATCTACTTCTTTATCTGTTTTTCTTTTTTGCCCATTATGTGCTTTGGTAGCAAAATAAATAGCATAATCTAATAAATTCATATCATATTTTTTCATGTTTTTTCTCCTATTTTTATAAGATTTTAGAATGATCCAGTTCCTCCACCGCCTCCGGCCTCCTCCGCCAGAGCTACTTCCACCTGAAAAGCCACCACTACTTCCAGAATAACTACTTGAGCCTCCTGAACTGCTTGAAACAGTTTTCATTGAGCTAAAGGTACTTCCAAATCCACTATAAAATGTGTTATAATTTCCAATAATTACTAAATTATTACCAAAATTATCACTAAAATTATTAGAATTTTGTATACATCCATCATAGAAATAATTAATAGTATTGTTATTAAGTCCTAATGCAATTGCCATTATAAGGTATTCTCCCCAAAGTACCATATCTTCTAAACCTTTTTCTTGTAGCATAGAATAATCTTTTATATAATTTCTTAGTGATTTTACCATTCCCCTTACTTCTTGCTTTTTTTCTGATTCTATTTTTACCCTATAGCAATAAATCATAAGTATAAATAACATTAGATAAGGAATGTAAAATACCCCAACTTTACCGCTAATTAACACTCCAAAATTTGCCATTTGAAATACTGCACAATGAAGTAATAGAAAAATTAATACTGATACACTACCTTTTCCCGTTGTAATAAAAAATACACCATAAATAACAGTAGTAATTCCTAAAAGCATTATAGCTGGCATTACTAATTCAATTTGACCATTTATTATTAGTATTAAACCTGCTATAAATAGTATAAATAAAGCCATTACAATAGTTATTATTGTTCTTAATTTTTTTGGTTTTTTATCTTCTTCAAAGGTTGCATCTATTTCTACTTTTATGCTTTCGCAAAATTTTCTATAATCTTTATAGGCTTGATTGGTTTTTAGTTTTGCTTTTAATCTTTCAAGTTCTATTTGTTTCTTGCCTTTTTCATTTTTACCTGACATACAGTTTAAAATCAATTTAGTTGCTTTTTTCTCATATTCTGGTAAGTTTTCATCTTTTCCTTCGTAAACAATAGCATGTGTTTCTTTTTCTACTTGATTTGTAGTTTTTTCAATGCTAAATACTCCTTTTCTTATTAAATTTAAAAAGGTAACCCAAAATGTGTTTTTTTGAATATTACCATAATAAACATATTGCAATATTTCTGGATCTAAGTTATACGGTAATTCTCTTACATATTCTGTAATTCTTTTTGATTTGTTATGATATTTTTTATAAATTATAACAAAAGCTACAAAAATTATAATTATACAAGCTATTGCAATTTTATTTATATCTATTCCAAAAACTAGAGTGTCATTATTCATTCCTTCTTCTAGATTACGATATTTTTGAAGTACATTTTTGTTTACAACTTTTGTAGTTGATATTGCATTTTTTGAAAATAAAATTCTAGCATCAACAGCTTGATTTTCGCTAATATCTCTTGCTATTAATCTAATAAAATTAGCGTTTTTTTCAAATTTTCCGTTATCTGAGCCATGTCCATATACATAAATAGTATCTTGTGCGGCCTGTATTGGTAAATCTATATTTATTAATAAATTTTCTGTTCTATCTGTAGAATCGTTTCCTATAAAATTCCAATAAAGTTCTGCTATATCATTGTATTTTACAGCAACATTTTTTAGTGTATAAATATATTTTACTGTTTTTCCTTGATATCTAAATGGAGTATATAGTTTAATATAGGCTTCACTTCCATCATAAGAATATTCATAAACTTTATCTTGCCCGTTTGAGCCTTTTCTTACTTGCACACAACTTTCATAATCTACTAAAACATCTTCTAATTCAAAACCTGTTGCTGAGTTTGTAGCATTTTGAGGATTTTTTAGTTTTATAGTTCTTGTTACTCCATTTTTACTTTCATCTGTTTTGTATTGTATGGTTTCTTCTACATGCATATCTCCATTTTCAAGTACAACAGCATTTATTATGTAGTTATCCTTTGTAAACGTTGCATTTGTGTGGCTAGAGCATATTAATAATAGAAAAAATACAAATACAAAAAATAGTATTTTTTTCTTCATACTAAATTTCATTCCTTTCTTGCTTTGCTCAGTACAAAGTGCAATGAAAAATGCGAAGTTTTTTCACATTATTCCCCTTTTTCACTTGTTTATATTAATTTTTCTGCTTTATTTACAGTATATTAATTGTATGATTTTAATTATTCTTTTCTTCTACTATTTTTATATGAACATCTCTTAATTGTTCTGGGTGTACTTTACTTGGTGCTCTCATAAGTAGATCTCTTGCTTTTTTATTTTTAGGAAATGCTATTACTTCACGAATATTTTTGCTATCTGCTACTAGCATAACCATTCTATCTAATCCCGGTGCTGCGCCTGCATGTGGAGGTGTTCCATATTGGAATGCATTATATAATGCGCCAAATCTGGTTTCTACCTCTTCTTCACTATAACCTGCTATTTCAAAAGCTTTTACCATAAGTTCTGGATCGTGGTTTCTAACTGCACCAGATGCCACCTCATATCCATTACATACAACATCATATTGATATGCCAAAATATCAAGTGGATTTTTTGTAAGCAATGCTTCCATTCCACCTTGTGGCATTGAAAATGGGTTATGGTTAAAGTCTATTTTTCCTTCATCTGATAGTTCATACATTGGGAAATCTACAATATAGCATAAACGGTATACATTTTTTTCTAATAAGTCTAGTCTGTTTCCTAATTCTATTCTAATAGCTCCAGCTATTTTTTGTACTTGCTCTAACTTTTCTTCTGCTACAAAGAAAACTGCTGAGCTTTCTTTCATTCCTATTTGCTCTTCTAAGGCTTTTTGTACTTCTGGAGTAATAAATTTTGCAATTCCTCCTGAAACGGCATTTGCCTCATCTACTTTAAGCCAAGCTAATCCTTTTGCTCCTGCTTCATTTACTGCAAATTCTGTCATTGAATCAAAGAATTTTCTGCCTTGTGAAGCTCCATTTTCTACCACTATAGCTTTTACTATTTTTCCTTTAAATGCATTGAAATCTACATTTTCAAATATTTTTGTTACATCTTGTATAATAAGTGGATTTCTTAAGTCTGGTTTATCAATTCCATACTTTTCCATTGCTTCTAAATATGGAATTTTAACAAATGGTGCTTCATCTACTTCCCAATTTGTATGTGTTTTGAAAACAGTTGTAAAAATTTCTGCTAATACTTTTAAAACATCTTCCTGTTCTGCAAAGCTCATTTCAAAGTCTAACTGGTAAAATTCGCCCGGTGCTCTATCTGCTCTAGGATCTTCATCACGGAAGCATGGTGCTATTTGGTAATATTTATCAAATCCAGATACCATTAAAAGTTGTTTAAATTGCTGTGGTGCTTGTGGTAGTGCATAAAATTCGCCCGGATGTAATCTACTTGGTACTAAATAATCTCTTGCACCTTCTGGTGATGAATTTGCTAAAATTGGGGTTTGAATTTCTGTAAATCCTAATTCGTCCATTTTCTTTCTAAGTGTTTTCATTATTTCACTACGAAGTAAAATGGTTTTATGTAATTTATCATTTCTTAAATCTAGGAAACGATATTCTAGCCTTAAATCTTCTTTTACTTCACCAGATTTTTCTGAATTAATTTCAAATGGTAATACATTTTTACATTTTCCTAAAATTTTTATTTCTTTGGCATCTATTTCTATTTCACCTGTAGGCATTTTAGGGTTTTTATTAGAACGTTCTATTACGGTTCCTTTTACAGCAATAACACATTCTGTTACTATATTATTTAATATTTCCTTATCAATTTTATTTTCTGCAGATATAACAATTTGAGTTATTCCAAATTGATCTCGTAAATCTATAAATATCATTGAACCTAAATTTCTAATCTTTTGTACCCAGCCTGCTATATTTACTTGTTGACCTACATTTTTTATTGTTAATTCTCCACAATTATTATCTCTATACATATTAAAATCCATTCCTTTCTCGCTTTGCTCGAAGGCACACATAGTAATGAAAGATTGATTTCTTTCAAACTATCTTCCCTTTCTTTGCTAAAAGTTTTTAGTCTATTTTTTCCTAGACATTATACACCAATTTTTATTTTTAAACAATAATATATAAAAAAAACTACTTAAAATATTGAATTTCACTGTATTATCTTATATAATTAGGGTATTCTATTAGTTATATGCGCTTTATAAAGTGTTTAATGTTAAAGGCAATAAACTTATAAGTAAATGCTATTACTTTATATAAGTGTATTAGATATTTATAAAAGGAAGGGATTTAAATGGAAAATGTATTAGTAAAGGATTTATATAGAAATACCGAAAGTTATGTAGGCAAAACTTTGCAGGTTTCAGGTTGGGTAAGAACTATTCGTGATTCTAAAAATTTTGGTTTTATTGAGCTTAATGATGGTAGCTTTTTTAAAAATGTTCAAATTGTGTTTGATAACGCTCTTTCTAATTTTGAAGAAGTTAGAAAACTTTCAATTAGCTCTTCAATTATAGTTACGGGTGAAGTTGTTAAAACGGAAAATGCTAAACAACCTTTTGAATTAAAAGCTAAAGAAGTTCAAATATTTAATCAGGCTGATTTAGAATACCCTCTTCAAAAGAAAAGACATTCTTTTGAATATTTAAGAACTATTGGACATTTGCGTCCTAGAACTAATACTTTTAATGCAGTATTTCGTGTTCGCAGTGTTTTATCTTTTGCAATTCATAAATTTTTCCAAGAAAAAGGATTTGTTTATGTTCATACTCCTATTATTACAGGTAGTGACTGTGAAGGTGCGGGAGAAATGTTTAGAGTAACTACTTTGGATATGCAAAATTTACCTAAAACGGATGATGGAAATGTTGATTATACTCAAGACTTTTTTGGTAAAGAATCTCACTTAACTGTTAGTGGACAATTAGATGTTGAAACTTATGCACATGCTTTTCGTAATGTTTATACTTTTGGTCCTACTTTTAGAGCTGAAAATTCTAATACTGTAAAACATGCTGCAGAATTTTGGATGATTGAGCCTGAAATTTGTTTTGCAGATTTACAAGATGATATGAATTTAGCAGAAGAAATGATTAAATATATTATTTCTTATGTTTTAGAAAATGCTCCTGAAGAAATGGATTTTTTTAACCAATTTGTAGATACAGGTCTTTTAGATAGACTACAAAATGTATTAAATTCTGATTTTGGTAGAATTACTTACACAGATGCTATTAAAGAATTAGAAAAAGTAAATGATACTTTTGAATACCCTGTTAGTTGGGGTACTGATATTCAAACAGAGCATGAAAGATATATAACAGAAAAAGTTTTTGGTAAGCCTGTTTTTGTAACAGATTACCCAAAAGAAATTAAAGCTTTTTATATGAAGCAAAATCCAGATGGTAAAACAGTTGCTGCAACTGATCTTTTAGTTCCCGGCATTGGAGAAATTATTGGTGGTAGTCAAAGAGAAGATGATTTTGATAAACTACGTAATCGTATTAAAGAATTAGGCTTAAAAGAAGAAGATTATTGGTGGTATTTAGATTTAAGAAAATACGGAAGTTGCGTTCATAGTGGTTTTGGATTAGGTTTTGAAAGAATGATGATGTATTTAACAGGTATGCAAAATATTCGTGATGTTCTTCCTTTCCCTAGAACACCAAAAAATTGTGAATTTTAGTTTTAAAAACTGTGTTAATTAAAAAACTGTGTGTTTAATTGACACAGTTTTTTAATATTTTTTATTAGAAACAATTGTATTAAAAATTAAACAAAAATACATTATCATTAACTCAAATGTATTATAATTTAACCCCAATATATATTATAAACTAACCAAAATATATTATAAATTAAACCCCAATATATTATAAATTCGTAGTGTCGCGTAGCGATTAAGCGAGAGTACCTGCAAGGTGCGGAGCGCGAGTGGAGCAGCCTACCCATTTTTGATTGGCTGCGACAAACAAGACACAAGAATTATAATATATTGGGGTTATTTATTATTAAATACAAAAAATTTTCACACTTAAGATAAAAAATTAACTCAATTTTCCCCTCACATATTCATATATTATAATACTTGCTGCAACAGAAGCATTTAAGCTCTCTGTTTTACCAAGCATTGGTATTTTAACTTTTTCATCTGCTAAATCTTGTATTTCCTTTGAAACTCCGTTTGCTTCATTACCTATTACAATTACCTTTTTATTATAGTTTATATTATAAATAGATTTTTCTGTATCTAAGGAAGTAGCTACTATTTCAAATTTGTGTTTCTTTATACTTTGTAAAGTTTTAGCTAAATTTTCTGTTCTAATAATGTTCATTCTGAAAATAGCTCCCATTGTAGAACGTACTACTTTTGGATTATATGGATCTGCAGAATTTTCAGATAAAATAATTTGCTTTAAATTAGCAGAATCTAATGTTCTTAATATTGTTCCTAAATTTCCCGGATCTTGAATACCATCTAAAGCTAAAATAATATCTTCTGAATAATTAATATTTTCTATATTGTCGCCCTTTTCCACTACTGCTAAAATGCCTTGTGGCGACTTAACTTCTGAAAGCATATTAAATATTTTTTTAGTAACGTAAATACATTCATATTTTGCTATTTCATATAGTAAACTTTGTTCAATTTGAGAACTTGGCTTATTTGTATTTTTTATGCTATCTTCTTCGCAATCTTCACAAACAACAATTGTTTTTATATTTACTTTTTCTTCTATGGCTTCTTTTAATAATTTAATTCCTTCTATAATGTACTCGTTTGTTTCATCACGATACTTTTTTTCTTTTAATTTCTTTATAGCTTTAATTTGCTCATTATCTTTACTTGAAATAATTTGCATACCCATTTTCCTCTTATAATATGTTCAATTTTATAAACATATTCTTTCTAAAATTTTAATTTATATATTTACATTTTACTAATTTGTGTTATAATAAAAGTACAAAGATGAGATACCACAGTTCCTCTATACTATCTCATCTATACTTATTAGTATAAATAAACTTTATTTTTAAGTCAATACATTTTGTGAATTTTACTTCTACTTTCGTATGACAATTTTCGACACTATCTGATTAAATTCAAAAATTCCTTAACCTTTGCTAACAATTCCTTATCTTGTTTCTTTCCAATTTTAAAAGTAACATACGGATTAATTCCTTCTGAAAAGCGAATTTGAACTCCATATTCTTTTAGTAAACTATCTACTTTTTCTACTGGCATTTTTTCTTTTTGGAAGTAAAATACTATAGAATCTAGTCTTTGTGCAATTTTAATAACTCCCACTTTTCTAGCTAATTCTTTAATTCTAGTTACTTCTAATAAGTTTTCAAGTTCTTTTGGAAGTTTTCCATATCTATCTATTACTTCATCTACTACATTTTGTATATCTTCTTCAGTTCTGCTAAGTGCAATATTTTGATATATTTCAATTTTTTGACTACTATTTTCTATAAAGCTATCTGGTATATAACTAGAAACAGATAAATCTATTTGAATATCCTGTTCTTCTTCTACTTCTACGCCTTGCATTTTTTTCATTACATCATCTAATAGCTTGCAATAAGTATCATATCCAACTTGCTCTATATGTCCATGTTGCATTTCGCCCAGCATACTGCCTGCGCCACGTATTTCTAGGTCACGCATAGCTATTTTAAAGCCAGAGCCAAATTCAGTAAATTCTTTAATTGCTTTTAGCCTTTTATCTGCTACTTCAGAAAGCAGTTTATCCCTTTTATACGTAATATAGCTATATGCTTGCTTATCACTTCTTCCTACCCTTCCCCTTATTTGATAAAGCTGTGCTAAGCCTAGTCTATCTGCATTTTCTACAATAATGGTATTTGCATTTGGAATATCTATGCCAGACTCTAAAATAGTAGTACAAACAAGTACATTTATTTCATGTTTTACAAACATTTGCATTATTTCTTCTAATTCTTTTCCTGTCATTTTTCCATGTGCATAAGCTACTTTTGCTTCTGGTACAAGGCTTGAAATTTCATTTGCCTTTTTTTCTATATTTTCTACTTGATTATACAAATAAAATACTTGCCCCTCTCTTTCTATTTCCTTTGTAATTGCCTCTTGTATAACCTCTTTATCATATTCTAGCACATAGGTTTGAACTGGTTTACGATTATGTGGTGGTTCATATATAACCGACATATCTCGAACACCAACAATAGACATATGAAGCGTTCTTGGAATTGGTGTTGCTGTCATAGTAAGTACATCTACATTATTTTTTAATTGCTTAATTTTTTCTTTATCTTTAACTCCAAATCTATGCTCTTCATCAATTATAAGTAAGCCTAAATCTTTAAATTCAACGTCTTTGCTAAGTAAACGATGTGTACCTACTACAACATCTAATTCACCAAGTTTTAATTTTTTTATAATTTCATCTTGCTCTTTTTTAGTTCTAAACCTATTTAATAGTTCAACTTTCATAGCAAATTCGCTCATTCTGTTTTTAAATTCTTCATATTGCTGATTTGCTAAAATTGTAGTTGGAACTAAATATGCTACTTGCTTTTGGTCCATTACAGCCTTAAAAGCAGCTCTAATTGCTACTTCCGTTTTACCATACCCAACATCACCACAAAGAAGTCTATCCATAGGAGAAGGCTTTTCCATATCTTGTTTTACTTCTTCTATACATCTTAACTGGTCTTCTGTTTCTGTGTATGGGAAACTATCTTCAAACTGCTTTTGCCAAGGTGTATCTTTTGAAAAAGCAAAACCTTTAATTTTTTGCCTTTTTGCGTATAATTCTACCAAGTCTTTTGCAACTTCTTCTAATTGCTTTTTTACTTTACTGGTAGTAGCACTCCACTCTTTTCCGCCCATTTTATTAAGTTTTGGCTGTGCTTCTCCACCACCTATATATTTTCTTACACTATCTAAATTTGTAGTTGGAACATATAAAATATCTTCGTTTTTGTATTTTATTTTTATATAGTCTTTAGTTATATTATCTGCTGTAATTGTATTAACACCTAAAAACTGCCCAATTCCATGAGTTTGATGTACTACAAAATCGCCCTGCTTTAAATCTGCAAAAACAATTTTTTCTCCCTGCTTAAATTGCTTATTAAATTTTTTTCTCTTTTTTACAGGTTCTTCTACTCCCTGCCCAATGCTTACAGCAATTAAGTTTAATGCATAATTTTCAAAGCCTGAAGAAAACGCACCTATTGTAACTAATATTTCTCCATCTTTTAATTCTTTTGGAAGTTCTTCATACTTATAATTTATTTCATTTTCCTTTAAAAGCTCACAGATTTTACTGCTAGAAGCCTCATTTAAATTGAATAATACTACCTTTTTCTTGGATTTTTGATATGTTTTTAAGTCAGAAACTAATATGTCTAATTCTGGTTTATAAAAATTAATTTCTCTTGTTTCAAAATAATATTTAGGCATATTTTTTATTGTGTCATTTTGTTCTAAATATATTATTTGCTTTTCTTTAAAGTTATATTCAAAATTACTAATTTCTTTAATTGCTTCTGGCACAAATCTTTCTTTTTCTATTAAAGAATCTATTAAGTGGTTGTTATCTAATATAATACTTTCTTGCCTTTGCTTTATTTTTAAGTTTTCGTCTAAAAATATTAAATAATTTTCTGGCAAATAATCTAAAAATGATGCTTGTTTTTCATAAAATTCATTAAAATATTTATCAATTTTGCTAATATAATCTCCACTTTTTATTAATTCTATGTCTTCAGTTTGGTTAGGATATTTTTCTTCTATTTTTTTAATAGCTTTTTCTTTATTTTCCACAATAAATTCATGTGCTGGAAATATAGTAATTTCTTGTAACATTTCTGTAGATCGTTGCGAAGAAATTCGGAAATATCTAATAGAATCTACTTCATCGCCCCAGAATTCTATTCTGACACCAACCGCTTCAGATAGCCCAACATCTACTATTCCGCCACGAATACTAAATTGGCCTTGATTTTCAATTAGTTCATTTCTTTCATATCCAAGCTTTACAAAGGTTTCTTTTAATTTTTCTAAAGAATAGGTGCCTCCTACTTTAAAATCTATTTTATTTTTATAAAGTTCTTCTTTAGTAATCATTTTCTGCATTATTGTTTCTATTGTAGTTACTATTACTAAATTCAAGTTTTTATTGCTTTCTTTATTACTGTTTAATTCTTGTTTTTCAGCAAGAAATATTTGATTTAAAACTGCTATTCTTTCATAAGGAAGATCTTTACTTTCTGCTATATAGTCATAACTTGCTATTTCTCTTTTTGGAAAATATTTTGTTTTAAGTCCAAAACTTTTTAAATCTTGGCATAATTTTTTAGCCTGCAATTCATTGTAAGTAATAACGCATATAGGCTTTTTTATATTATTTGCTATTCCTTTTATATAATGCGCTTTTTCTACGTCAACTAAGCCCGATATTGCTACCGGACCTTTTGATTTTTTTATTTCATTTAGAAGTTCTTTAAATTTTTGATTTTCATTTAATGCATTTTCTAAAAAATTCATATGTTTTTCAGTTCCTTATTTTTTTACCTTACTATTATAACACAGATTAGTAAAATTTAAAACTAATTTTTTTATATTATGTAAGTTCAAGTTTCTGCATTATTTTACAGAATTGCACATAACTTTTCACTTGGCAAGTTTCGCATTTACTTTACAAAGTTCAAGTTTTTACTTTTAATTAGAATATTATTAAGTTATATTTTTTCAAACTGAAAGCAAAAATCCCAGCAATTTCTTACTGGAATTTTTGCTTTTTTTGTTTTTTTAGCTTCCTATTAAGGGCTATTTTTTAGGATTTTAACTTTACATGCAATAGTTAAGAAAAGATTTACTTAAAACTTTCTTTCTTTCTTTTGGTGGCTTCTCCACCGCGAATATGCCACTCTGCCTTATTGGTATTGATAACCTTTTCTACCTCCTTAGCCAGAGGCAAATCACACTGAGGCAATCTTTTCCGCAGATCATTATGGCACGTGGTTTTGCTTACGCCAAACTTTACCGCTGCTTCCCTCACCGTGCAGTGATTTTCTACAACATACCGCCCAATTTGTTCGGCACGTTCTAAAATCCTGCCTTTCTTGTCTTGAAATTGTTGCATAAAGTTTCCTCCTTAAACATAGTATTAGCATAAAAGCTAATACAACTATTATATAACTTTTCAAAGAGTTTTTCAATAATTTTGGATATATTTTACATTAACATAATTATTGTACAAATTGCATTTACTTTGCAGAATTGCGCTTAAATTTGCTCTTGCTGTTAACATAATTATTTATAAAGGTTTATGGGTGGCCTTTTAAAAACCTAAATAAATTATAAAAGGACTGTGCTTTGATATATGACAAAAGATTTTTCTACTGCTATAGAAAATGTAAATATTAATAAAGTTTCTAAAAACAAATTTAAAATATTTATTTATTCTATACGCAAAAATGCTATTTCTATTATATTTTGCTTATTTACACTTTGTTTAATTATATTTTCTACTACAAACTTACCTTCTGCAAAAAATGGGCTCATATTATGGGCAACTGCCGTTGTTCCTTCTCTTTTTCCATTTTTTGTAGCTACAGAATTATTAAGCCATACTAATATTATTTCTATTTTAGGAAAGTATTTTACACCTATAATGAGACCTTTATTTGGCGTACCCGGTGAGGCTAGCTTTGCTTTTTTAATGGGCTTAATTAGTGGTTACCCTGTTGGTGCTAAAATAGTTAGTAATTTTAAAGAAAATGGAATTTGCACTAAAGAAGAAGCAGAAAGAATGCTTGCTTTTACTAATAATTCTGGACCGCTATTCATTATAGGAACTGTTGGTATAAGCTTACTTGGAAACTCTAAAGTTGGAAGTTTACTGTTTGTAACACATGTGCTTAGTTGTATTACTGTTGGAATTTTACTTAATATTAATTCACGTTTTAAAGAAAATAAAAATGTTAAACTTAATAATACTTTTTGTAGGAAGAATAAAGTAAAATCTAACAACATTTCTTTTGATAAGGACAAAGTTAAGTCTAATAACATTGCTTATGGTAAGGACAAAGTTAAGTCTAATAACAGTACTTTTGCTGAGAACAAAGTTAATTCTAATAACATTTCTTTTGGTAAAAATGAAGTTAGAAATTTGAATAATGAAAATGTTAATAGTACAACTAACTTTTCTTCTTTGGGTGAAATATTAGGTAAAAGTATTACTAATGCTACTTCTACTGTTTTATTAATTGGCGGTTTTGTAGTTATATTTTCTGTTGTTATATCTATATTAAATCAAAGTGGATTTATAGATTTTTGCTCTACTGCTATATCACCTATATTATCTATTTTTAATATTCCTACTGATTTTTCAAGTGCTTTAATATCCGGATTTGTAGAACTTACAAATGGAGTAAATTTAGTAGCTAGCATTAATTTAGAAGTTTTACCAATTAAAATTATTCTATGTGCTTTTTTATTAGGTTTTGGTGGCTTATCAGTTTTATTACAAGTATTTAGTATAATTAGTAAATCTGGCTTATCTATTAAAACTTACTTTTTGGGAAAACTTTTGCAGGGTATTATTGCAGGTTTTTATACTTTTATTGCTCTTCAATTTATACATTTTATATGATTTTTAGCATAAATTTTTATTTATAGAATACTATTTTATAAGGATTTTTACATATATTTTTAAAATTATTTTTAATTTTATAAATCAAAGGTTCATAGGTAACCTTTTTAAAACCTAAATATATTATAAAAGGATTTGATTTTATTATGGAAAAAAATGAACCTAACTTTCCTCCATACATGAACATGAATTACGATAATTATTTTGATCCTATGATTGGAGATGCTTCTATGTTCAACCCTGTTACGCAATATGAACAAGCTTATATGTACTACAGATATTTAACACAGCAAATAGAGTATAAAATAAAATGCAAGGAATATGAAAAGTTGTGTGGAAATACTAGAAGTGATAGGAAGCCTGAGTGATTTTTCCGCGCGCCTGACACGAGGCCAGGCTATGCGCGGATTATACGTCCTTTCACATTACATACTTAAATCCCACACCTTGCCTCCTTCTGAGGGATTTTCCTTTTCTGTCAATTTGACATTAGATTTTAGACAAACTAACGGACGCACCCCATAGTTGTTGTTATAGTTGTTATTGTTCACAAGACCGTCATAGCGCACTAACATCAAGTCGTCGCT
>CANRKF010000011.1 GCA_947631145.1 uncultured Clostridia bacterium
TCGTCTATAATAATTAACCCTAAATCACTTGCAGGTGCGAAAATGGCCGAGCGTGCACCTATTATTATTTTTGCTGTTCCATTTTTTATTTTATTCCATTGGTCAAATCGTTCTCCTACTGATAATTTACTGTGAAGTACTGCAATAGTTTCTTCTCCAAAGCGGGAAATGAACCTATCTACTGTTTGCGGTGTTAAGGAAATTTCAGGTACTAGCATTAAACTTGATTTTCCTTCTTTTAATACTTTTTCTATTAATTGTATGTAAACTTCAGTTTTTCCGTGAGCCGAGTTACTCCAAATAGTAAAAATTCTGAATATAAATGGTCATCTATTGCAGCACTAATTGTTTGAAATGCTTTACTTTGTTCTTGTGTTAATTCTAATTTTTCACTTTTTTCTACTTTTTTATGAATAAATGGATTTCTTTCTACTTGTTTTTCTATAATTTCTACGTATCCATTTTTTTCTAAAGTATTTACTGTACTTCTTTTTACATCTGCAAATAGTTCTATGTCTGAAAATAATGCTCCATCATTTTGCTCTAAAAATTTTAATAATCTAATTTGTTTATCTGATTTTATTTTTTTACTTTCGAGCGCTTCTTCTATTTCTTCTACATCTTTTTTTAAATACACAAAAGAAACTGATTTTTCTTTTATTCTATTTTTTACAATTTTTGTAGTAGTTCCCGGAGGAAGCATTAATTTTATACAATCTGATACATTACAAAAATATCTTTTTGCCATCCATTTTGCAAGCGCAATTGAACTTTTGCTAATATACTCTGTACCATCTACTTCTGCTATTTCTTTTACTTTATAAGATGAATTTTCTTTAATATTTACAACAAAACCTTCTTCTAACACTTTACGATTACCAAATGGTACAAAAACTCTACTACCAATTTGTACTTTGGAAAGTAAATTTTCTGGTATTTTATAGTCAAATACTTTATTTAGATCTTTTGCATTACTATCTAAAATAATTTCTGCAATCATATGCCTTCTCCTCATTTTAATATTGTTATAATATCAAATTTACGTAAAAAAAGCAAGAAAAAAGGATATCTTTAAAAAGATACCTCTTTTATATTTCTTATTATTCTAAAATTCTTCATCTGTTAAGTTATATTCATTTTTTATGATTTCCATAATTATATTGACTGTTTTTTCTAAATTATTATTTTTTATTACATAGTCGTACATTCCTATTTTTGACTCTTCAAAATCAAATCTGTTTAGTCTTGTTTGTATTTCTTTAATGCTTAATTTATCTATTCTTTGCTCTAAGCGTTTTTGTAATTCTTCTTTTGGTACTCTTAAAAATATAGTAACTATTTTAACATCTTTTCTTAATATTCTTATTAAGTTTTCTACTCCATTTACTTCTATATCTTTTACAATAATTTTTCCATTAGCTATTTTATCATTTAACAATTTTTTTGAAGTTCCATAGTAATGTTCGTGGTGAACACTATATTCATACAGTTCTTCTCTTTTTATCATATTTTCAAATTCTTCTGTTGTAACAAAATTATAAGTTACTCCCGGTGTATCGTTAGCTCTTGGGCTTCTATCTGTATATGATGGAAGAGATTCTACATTTTCCATTTTCTCAATTAAGGCTTTTTTTATGGTATCTTTTCCTGCTCCAGATACGCCAGATAGTAATACTAACATATAGTCACCTTGCCTTCTGCTATTTCATCTGCTGCTAAAGAAACTACAGATGGTTCTTCTTTTTTTGTAAGTGGTAGACTTCCTCTAGCTAATTGTCTAGCTCTTTTTGAAGTAGCCGTTACTAATTGGAAACGGTTATCTACCTTTTCTAATAATTCTAATACTGTTGGTTTTACTAACATATTTTTTCCTTCTTTCTATTTTATTCTTCTTAATTTTCCTCTAATTCTTCTTTTTTATTTACATCTAGTTCAAATCTTCCTGCTACAGTTTCTGGTTGAACAGCTGATAGCACTATATGATCTGAATCCATAATTATTACTGCTCTTGTTCTTCTGCCACATGTAGCATCTATTGCTCTGCCTTGCTCTTTTGCTTCTTGTACAAGCCTTTTAATTGGTGCTGATTCAGGGCTTATAATAGCTATAATTCTATTTGCTGAAACACTATTTCCAAACCCAATATTAACTAATTGCATAAAAAACCTCCTTGATAGTATTATTCAATATTTTGTATTTGTTCTCTTACATCTTCTAGTTCTGCTTTTAGTTCTATTACCAAATTTGTAATTTCTAATTTTCCAGCTTTAGATCCAATAGTGTTTGTTTCTCTGTTCATTTCTTGTACTAGAAAATCAATTTTTTTACCACATGCTTCTTTTGATAACATTAATTTTTCAAATTGCGAAATATGGCTTTTTAATCTTGTTATTTCTTCTTCTATAGAACATTTATCAGAATAAATAACTATTTCTTGTGCTAATCTTGTTTGGTCTACTACTTCTACTTTTAAAATTTCTTTTATTCTTTCCTCTAATTTTACTACATATTCATCTACAAGTCCAGTAGAAAGCTTAGAAATTTCATCGACATTTTTTGCAATATTTTGTAATCTTTTTTCTAAATCTTGCTTTATTTTTTCCCCTTCTAGTTCTCTCATTTCTACAAAATTATTTAAAGCTTTTTCTAAACATTCTGAAAGTTCTGTCCATATTAATTCTGAAGCATCATCTTCTATTTCAACATTTAAAACATCTGGCATTTTAGATATTTCAGTGGCTCGAAGTCCACTAGATATATTATTTTCTTCTGCTAATGCTGATAATTCTTCTATATATTTTTTGGCAAGCTCTTTATTTATAATAATATTTTTTCCTTCTAATCCATAATTAGCATAATTAACATATACTTCTATTTTTCCCCTAGATATTTTGTTTAAAATAGCTTTTCTTATTTTATCTTCTAAATATAGAAGATTTCTAGGAGCTTTAATTGTAATATCTGCATATTTATGATTCACTGAACGAATTTCTATTAAGTATTCTCTAGATTCTCTTTCAAGCTTAGCTCTTCCAAAGCCTGTCATACTGTTCATTAGTTATTTCCCCTTGTATATAATTTTATAAAAAGTTTTTATTTTTTTATAATTTCTTTTATGCCACTTGCTGAATATTGTTTCTTTACTTTACAATATATAATAATTGTTTTTGCAATATAGTAAATGCTAAATATATATGTTATAAGTACCGTTATAGGAATAAATTTTTCTTGCCACATTAAATTAATATAAAGAAGTGCCATTGTAGTAAATGCTAATATTAAAATTTCAATTCCATGAATAGCATATTTTCCACTTTCCTTTTTATAGGCAATTTCAAATACTATAATTGCAATAATAAGCATAACCATACTAAATACTTTTATATCTGTTAAAAATACACTGTTGTTTATATTAATAAATCCTAGTACAATGAAATTGAAATATACAACTACCATAACAGCCAATCCTAAATTTTGAAATATTTTTTTAAATAAAGATTGTTCTGCTTCTTTTGGTATTTTGTTATTTGCTTTCAATTCCTTTTTAACAACTTGTTTAATTTCTTCTATTTGTTTTTTAGTAAGTGCTTTTTCTTTTTTAGTAGTATTTTCTTCAAGCTCTTCACTTTCTTCTTCATTGTTTTCTATTTCTTCTTGTTTACTAATAGCTTGTTTTTTAGAAGTTTTACTTTTACTTAGCTCACTATTAATTTCTTGTTCTTTTGAATTTTCTTCTTTTTTACTTTTATTTTCTTTTTTGTTTGTTGTAACATCTTTTATATTGTTTTTTTCTTCACTAACTCCAATGTTTGATATATTACTTTCTTCTTTATTAACGTCTATATTTTGTATACTACTCTTTTCTTCATTAACGTCTATTAATGTATTATTTTTCTCTTCACTAATTTCTATATTTGGTATATTATTTTTTTCCTCACTACCTTCTATTGTTTTTTCATTTATAACTTCATCTATAACTTGTTTATTTTCTACCTCTTTTGCCTTTTTCCCACTATTTGTTTTCTTACTTTCAGGCTTTTCAGTCACTTTTTTTGAGGTACCTCCTTTACCAGTTACTTTCTTTTTTTCTTTTGTTTCCTTTGTTTCTTTTGGCTTTGAGTCTGCTGATGCTTTTTTCTTAGTTGCTTTTTCTTCCTTTTCTTCCTTTTCTGTTGCAGATTTTTTACCCACATTTTCTTTTTCTGTAGTTTTTTTGGCTATAGTTTCTTTTTTATTAGTATTTTCTTTCTTTTGGTTAGATGCTTTTGTTGTTTTAGCAGCTATAGATGAACTTCTTTTTTGAACAACTTTTTTTGTATTACCAGTTGCAATTTTCTTAGCTTTCTTTTCTTCTTTAATTTCTTCGTTTTCTACTACTTGTTTTTTTGTAGCCATTTTTTCCTCCTTATTCATATTCATATATTATATTACTTATTATCATAATTGAAGCTGTTTCTGTTCTTAAAATTCTTTTACCTAATGATACTGCTTTTGCACCTGATTCTACTAATATATTAACTTCATTTATATCTAATCCACCTTCTGGACCAATAATTACTCCTATTTTCAAATTTTCTATATTTATATTTTTTAGCTCTGCTTTTAAAGTATTATTCTTTTCATTTTCATAAGCTAAAATTAAAACATCAAATTCATTTACTTTTTTAGATAGTTCTTCCACTGTAATTGGTTTTTCTACAGTTGGAATAATATTTCTTCCACTTTGCTTTGCAGCTGCCTCTGCAATTTTTTGCCAACGCTGTATTTTTTTATTTATATCTTTTGGTTCTAGTTTTGCTACACACCTTTTCATTATAACAGGGGTAAATTTTTTTACTCCTAGCTCTGTATTTTTTTGTATTATATATTCCATTTTATCTGCTTTTGGCAGTCCTTGAAATATTGTTATTTGCACTTTTGATTCACTAGAGTTTTCTATTTGTTCTATTATATTACACAATACTTCTTGTTTAGTAAGTTCTTCAATTTCTGCTAAATAATCTGTTCCATTATCTACATTACAAATATTTAACTTTTCACCTTTTTTTGCTCTTAAAACTTGCGTAATATGTTTTACATCTTCACCAAGAATTTGTATTTTATTGTTACTAATTTGATTTGTTTTTACAAAAAATTTTGGCATAACTTCTCCTAGTTATTTTTAATTGTTAACATTTTAATTATACCATATTTTTTATATTTTGCAAGAGTTTGGCTATTTTTCATATAACCGCCTTAGTTTAATCGTACAAATTGCATTTACTTTACAGAATTGTATTTAACTTTTCACTTGACGACCGCCTTGGCTTTTTCATGTAGGCTAATTTTTTTACAGTTCTTCTATTATTTCTTCTATATTGGTAACTAATTTTGCTCCCTGCTTTATTAATTCATTAGTTCCATAAGAATTATTACTTGTAATATTTCCTGGTATTATAAATACATTTTTTCCTTGTTCTAAAGCATAATCTACCGTAATTAAAGTACCGCTTCTTTGTTTTGCTTCAACTACTAAAACGCCATCAGATAATCCACTTATAATTCTGTTTCTTATAGGAAAATTTGTAGGTATTGGTTTTGTATTTTTTTCATACTCTGATATAATTGCCCCGCCTTTTTCTATAATATCTACACAATATTTTTTATGTTCTGCAGGATATATGTGGTTAAATCCGCTTCCTAATACTGCAATTGTTTTACCTTTTGCTTTTATTGCTCCTAAATGACTATATATATCAATTCCTCTTGCTAGGCCACTTATTACTACAATTCCTTTTTGGGCAAGTTCATAGGCAAACTTAAAAGCCACCCTTTTTCCATATTGACTTGCATTTCTACATCCAATAATTGCTATTGATGGCTTATTTAGTATTTTTTCATCTCCTACTACATATAACTTGGCTGGTGGAGCATAAATTTTATTTAGTTTTTCAGGATATTCTTCTTGATTTTGATAAATTGTTTTCATATAAAAATTCATTCCTTTCTCACTTACTTAAACACATAAAAATGAAAGATTGCTTTCTTTCAAATTAAAAGTCCTTCCTTTCATTTTTAAGAAGTATACATAATTTAGAAATAATATTTCTTCCTACTTCTAATTTTTTAATATGAAAATTCCCCAATTTATCTTTTTAAAATTCATTTTTATTAATTTAATTATTTAACTTTTCTATTTTCTTACTATAGCATTCTTTAATTAATCTAGCGTCATTTAATTAATATAGCATTTACATTTTACTTGAACATTTTTATTTAAATTTTCTATTTTTTATTATTTTTAATTTTAGGCTATTGTCAATTTTGCTGCTTTTACTACATTTTTCATAAGCTGTGCTACTGTCATAGGTCCAACTCCACCAGGTACTGGTGTTATGTATGATGCTATTTTTTCTACATTTTCAAAATCCACATCTCCTATTAATTTTCCTTCAGCAGTTCTATTAATTCCTACATCTATAACAACTGCCCCATTTTTTACCATACTTGCTGTTACAAATTTTGGTTTTCCTAAAGCGGCTACTAATATATCTGCTTCTTTTGCTATTTGTTCAATATTTTGTGTTTTAGAATGACAAATAGTTACTGTTGCATTTGCATTTAATAAAAGCTGAGCTAATGGTTTTCCTACAATAGTGCTTCTTCCAATTACTACTGCTTTTTTCCCTTGTATTTCAATATTATATTCTTTTAGCATTTCCATTACACCGGCTGGAGTGCAAGAAACAAAGCCTTCTTCACCTAGTGCTAATTTTCCAACATTTATTGGATGAAAACCGTCAACATCTTTTTTATAATCTATTGAATTAAATGCTTTTCTAATATCTAGGTGCTTTGGAATTGGACTTTGAAGTAAAATTCCATGAATATCTTTTCTATTATTTAATTTTTCAATTAAAGCTAACAGTTCTTCCATAGTAGTTTCTTCTGAAAGTAAAAATTCTTCAAAAGCTATTCCTATTTCTTCGCATGCTTTACTTTTGTTTCGTACATATACTTCTGATGCTTTATCAGTTCCAACCATTATTACAGAAAGTTTAGGCTCTATACCTTTAGCTTTTAATTCTTTTACTTCTTCTTTTACTTCTAGTCTTATTTTTTGTGCTAACTCTTTTCCATTAATTATTTCCGCCATTATTTGCTCCTTTTATCATTTAATAGTTTGTATTTTAGTTTCAACATTTTAAATATATTAATATTACTGCTAAGCTACTTGTTCTTAAAATTATTGCTACGCAAACTGCTACATGCTAATTGCTCTGGCAGATTAAGGAAGTTTGACCTTACCTTATATGAAAATTGCATTAAAATTTATTATATACCTTAATCTTCTGTAACAATATTTGCTCTGTAAACATAACCTAAACTATCATATTTAAATGAAATTTGATAGTATTTTGATAAAGATATTTTTGTTCTTAGTTGACTAATATCATGTTCTACATTTCCATCTAATATACAAGTTACTATATGTTCAGAATTTGTTATGTTATTACCATATATTGCAGATATTAATTGTCTTGTATTTGCTCCAGTTTGTCTACCTGTATAAACCAAAAATTTAGAATTAAAAGCTTCTTCTAATTGAGTATCTATTGAATTCTTTATTGTATCTTCTTGAATTTCAGATGATATTGTATAATTCATATATGCACCCACACTAATTAATACAATAATGCTTTCTATTAATAATGTTACTACCATACTAGCACATATAACAATACCTGCAATTCCTATTCCCTTTTTGTCTCCTGTTTTTCCTTTTTTTACTACATCTACAATTCCTAAAATTAATCCTACAACTACTAAAATAAATCCAACTGGTGCAATAATAACTGTAAAAGCTGTAATAATTCCTATAATTCCTAATATTAATGATGCTATACTCATTTTTTTATCCTCCTATATTATAATTAATTTTTGTAATTATATATTAGCACAAACTATATCATCCGACGAATTTAAAATGTAACAGCCTTCAACTATTAAAATGCCACTTATAGTTAATAAAATTATAGTCATAACTGCACATACAATAATTCCCGCAACTTCTATACCCTTTTTACTTTTGCTTTTCTCTTTGAAAACTTTTATTCCTAAAATTAGCCCAATAATAACTGTTGCAAGACCTGATAAAGAAATAATAATACTAACTATTCCTACTTCATTTATAATTAAAATTGCACAAGCTAAAGCAATTCCTATAATTCCTAATAGTAATGATATAATTCCCATAATTAATTTCATTCCTTTCTAAGGCACAAATCTAACTTGATTGTTCTATATTGCATAAAGCGATTTGTACATATTTTTTATTATTATATATTAACACAATTTTTTTGTAAATAATTTTTAAATTTTTGTCATAACTTTTTGAATAGCAAATATACATTAAATAAAGTTTAGTACAAACATTTCTTATAGGGGGTTATAAATTCATGGAAGAGAATTTAAAATTATATCAAGATATAGCTGAACGTACAGATGGGGACATTTATGTAGGTGTTGTTGGTCCTGTTCGTACACGGCAAGTCTACTTTTATTAAAAATTTTATGGATTTGCTTGTTATTCCAAACATTGATAATGAATATAAAAAAGAAAGAGCAAGAGATGAACTTCCACAAAGTGCTGGTGGAAGAACTATTATGACCACAGAGCCTAAGTTTATACCAAACGAAGCTGTTCAAATAACAATAGGAGATAATTTAAAATTTAAAACAAGACTTGTTGATTGTGTTGGCTATTTGGTAAATAATGCAATTGGTTATTTAGAAGATGACATGCCTAGAATGGTAAAAACTCCATGGTATGAAGAGGAAATTCCTTTTGAAGATGCTGCTGAAATAGGAACTCGTAAAGTAATTGCAGAACATTCTACAATAGGTATTTTAGTTACAACAGATGGAAGTATTACAGACATTCCAAGAGAAGATTATATTGATGCAGAAGAAAGAGTTGTAAATGAGCTAAAGGAATTAAATAAACCTTTTGTTATTGTATTAAATAGTAATGATCCATTTTCTGATTATACTAAAAATTTGGCTCAAAAATTAGAAGATAAATATGGAGTTTACGTTATTCCTACAGATTGTTCTCGCTTAGATTTAGAAGATATTAATGATATTTTTGGAAAAATTTTATATGAGTTTCCTATTGAAACTATTAATTTAGATTTTCCTAGATGGATTGATGGTTTACCAGATGAACATTGGTTAAAAAAAGAATTATATGAGGAAATTCAAAATGCTTTTACCAATATACATATTTTAAAAGAAGTTAGCAGTGGTGTTAATATGCTTCAAAATACAAAAGTTATTACTAGTAGTTCATTAGAAGAAATACATTTAGGAGATGGTAGTGTTCAGGTTAAAATTCAGCTTATAGAAGAATTATTTTATCAAGTTTTAACTGAAATTTCTGGAGTTCAAATTGATAATGAAAGTACCTTATTTAGCACTATGACTAATTTTGCAAAAGTAAAAAAACAATATGATAAAGTTTCTTATGCTTTAGAAGAAGTAAAAGCTAAAGGTTATGGTATTGTTACACCATCTATTGATGAACTTATTTTAGAGGAACCTGAAATGGTAAAACAGGGTTCTAGATTTGGTGTAAAGTTAAAAGCTAAAGCTCCAAGTATACACATGATAAGAGCA
Organism: uncultured Clostridia bacterium; assembly: GCA_947631145.1. Classification (GTDB taxonomy): domain Bacteria; phylum Bacillota; class Clostridia; order TANB77; family CAG-508; genus CAG-273. The sequence goes on from CANRKF010000011.1 coordinate 9,658, forward strand.
GATATTGAAACCGAAGTTTCTCCTATTGTTGGAAGTGAAAAACAATCTGAAGATTTAGTAAACTACTTGCTTTCTGAATTTGAATCAGATCCTAAAAAAATATGGGAATCTAATATTTTTGGAAAAAATTTACATGAGCTAGTAAATGAAGGCTTGCAAAATAAACTTTCTAGAATGCCTGAAGAAGCACAAGGAAAATTACAAGAAACCCTAGAAAGAATTGTAAATGAAGGCAGTGGTGGTTTAATTTGTATTATTCTTTAAAGACTTTTATTTTATAGGATTATACTGAAAAATATAGGAAAGTAATTATATTAAAGGATATTGAAAAGTTTGTGTGGTATATAGAATACTTTGTGGAGGATATTGAGAATATCGGAAAGTTTGTGTAAAATTTTCACAATTTATTCTATATGCTGTAATATTTTTCAGGCTTTCCGGTATTTAAATTTATTATGTGTAATATTTAGAATTAATTGTTCCCTGTGATTTCTTTTTCAGAAAGTCCAGTAGCTTCACTTATAATTTTTATATCAATTCCTTTTTTGAACATATTTCTAGCAGTTTCTAATATGCCTTCTTTTCTACCCTTTTCTAAACCTTCTTCTCTGCCTTTTTCTAAGCCTTCTTCTCTACCCTTTTCTAGGCCTTCTTCTCTGCCTTTTTCTAAGCCTTCTTCTCTACCCTTTTCTAGGCCTTCTTCTCTGCCTTTTTCTAAACCTTCCTCTCTACCTTTTTCTAAACCTTCCTCTCTTGCCTCTTTCGTTATATACTCCCTTAAACTTCTTTCATCCCATTCTCTAAATTTTCTTGCATCATAAAGCCATCTTTCTTCATAGCTCATACTCATTGTTTCTAAAACTTTTGATGCTTTTTCTACTTCTTTATTTTCTTTTTTTGCCATTTCTGCTTTTTCTTCCTTTCCACAAATTAGCCATAACCACTGTTCTAATTTTGTTTTTACTCCTGGATTTTTCATCACAAACTTTGGCAATTCTATATAATGAACCTCTAAATCTTTTGTTACATATACATCCTCTTCACTTTCGCCAACTTCCACATACTTTTCTTTTTCTATATTTTCAAATTTTAGTCTTCCTATTGAATGGTATGTATTTCTTCTAAAAAAGTTAAAATTTAAGATATTTATTGATATTGTTTTTTTTGGTTTATTATAGTCATCTCCTGTTTGTAATTGTTCTGAGTATAGTTTTGTTAAATATGCTATTGATCTTTTATCTATATTTTTATAATCTCTTACTTGCATTTCTATGTCTATTAAACTATTATCATTTATTGTTGCTCTTATATCTAATATTTCTCTTTTTGCCTCTTTACTTTGTTTTGTCATTTCCGGGTTTTTTATTTCTATTTTCTTTATTTCTATATTTAGTATTGCTGATAATAAATCTTTTAGCATATCTTCTTGACCATCTTTTGTAAATACTCTTTTAAAAACATAATCATCTGTAAGTGGTAATAGTTCTATTTTTTGTATTTTATTCATTTTTTTCCTTTCTTTATTTTACCATAATATTATATAAAATATCAATATTATCAGTAAAATTTATTTTATATGTTAAATTTACAAAAGTGCTTTTATTAAATTATCACCTACCTTCCACTTTTTTTCGTTTACAAATTGATTTTTTAATTTTAGAATTTAAAAAAAATATTTAATAAATATGAAGCTATTTAAAAATTAGATTTTTTAAATAATTTAAATACTATTTAAAAAGATGAAATGTTTAATTCTAAAAAATTTTGAAATTAATCTTATTTTGAATTTTTTAATTTACTTTTGATTTTAATTTTGACTATTCTAAGCTGATTTTGGAATTTAATTTTTTATACCCCTTTTGACACTTTTTTCTTATTATAAATTTTTTACATAAATTAAAAGCACTTTTGCTTTATTCTTTATATCATGTAAATCAAATTTTTTCAACATATTTCGTAAGACATTTTTCGACAAATCTATAGCGATACAAAGACATATAAATACGACATATACATATAAATACAACATATATTAACAAAAGCTGCATTCTTTTATATTACATTTTTTATTGCAAATTTTTTTAAGTTATAAATTTTACCAATTTAATTTTGAATACTTTTTCTTTTTTTGGAAAACAATATAATAAAATCTATAATTTGTAATAAGCACTTCTATAATATTTTGAATTGTATAGGTCTGCTATAAAAATTAAATACTTTATAAAAAAATTTAGAAAGGACTATTTCTTAAATGAAACAAGAAAATTCTAATTTGAAAAGCAAAATAAATTCTGCTTTAAAACATTTTTTTGATGATTTTAACCGTTATGATTACAATTTCACTATTTCAAGCCCTTATGAAAGTTTAAAAGGAAATTCTCAAAATCAACAAAATTCTCAGGAAAATGAAAAAAATTTTGAAGTAAAGAATATATTTCCAAGTCTTTCTGTTAGCTTAGAATATATAAAAGTAAAATATAATACTTTAATCAATAGCGATATTATACTTCGTGAATTTACATTAACTGCTAGAAATAGGCAGTACAATGCTCTTTTATTTTTCATTGATGGTATGGTAGACTCACAGCTTATTAATAGCAATGTTTTAGAAGCCTTAATGATGCGAAATAGAGCTAATATGTTTAACAGAGACCAAGAACAAGTTATATCTGAGGCAAAAACTAATAATATTACGGTAAGGAAAGTTAAAAAATTTAATCTTGAAAATTACATTTTTGATAGTTTACTTCCTCAAAATAATGTAAAAAAAGTTACTACTTTTGAAGAAGCTTTTTCAGGAGTTAATATTGGAAATTGTTTGCTTTTTGTTGATACTATTGGAACAGCCTTCGATATTGATGTAAAGGGTTTTAAGCAAAGAGAAGTTGGCACTCCTAATAATGAAATTATAATAAAAGGACCTCAAGAAGCTTTTGTTGAAAATATTAGAACTAACACTTCACAACTTAGAAGAATGGTAAATAATAAGGATTTAATTATTGAAAATATAGAAATTGGAAAATTAAGTAAAACAAAATGTGCAATTTGTTATATTGATAATATTGCAAATAACGATTTAGTAGCAGAAGTAAAATATAGAATGAGCAATTTAGAGGTAGACTCAATTCTTTCTTCTGGTGAACTTGAACAGCTTATAGAAGAAAATAATAAATACAGTCTTCCTCAAGTAATATCAACTGAAAGACCGGATAAAGCTACAAAATATTTATATGGTGGTAGAGTTGTAGTTTTAATTAGTGGTAATCCATATTGTTTGATTATGCCTGCTACTTTTATTGATTTTATTGCATCTCCAGAAGACACAAATTTAAAATTTCAGTTTTCTAATTTTTTAAAATTTCTAAGATTACTTGCTATTTTTATTACCCTTTTTTTACCAGCTTTTTATGTTGCAATTACTGGATTTCATCAAGAATTACTACCTACAGAGCTTTTATTTTCTTTAATGGCTTCTAAAGAAAATGTACCTTTTCCAGTTATTTTTGAAATTTTATTAATGGAAATTTCCTTTGAGCTTATTCGTGAAGCTGGGTTAAGAGTTCCTTCTCCTCTTGGTTCCACAATTGGAATTGTTGGAGCTTTAGTAATTCGGACAAGCTGCAGTTAGCGCAAGTATTGTAAGCCCTATTTTAGTAATTGTAGTAGCAATTACTGCTGTTGCTTCCTTTGCTATTCCAGACTTTTCGTTTGGATTTCATTTAAGACTTATGAGATTTATTTTCATATTTTTAGGATACATTGCAGGTTTTTTTGGAATTGGACTCGGAATATTTGTTTATTTATGCATTTTAACTAATTTAAAATCCTTCGGTGTACCATACATGGCTCCTTATGCACCTGTTACAAACGTAAATTCAAATGGCTACTTTTTAGAACCTGTGTGGAAAAGAGAAAAAAGAGCAGATTACTTAAATACCAAAAAAGAAAAAGCTCAAAATCATATTAGTATGAAATGGAGATATAAATAAATAATTTTAATATATCAAATTTTTAACAAGCTATTTAAAAATATTCTTAAGGTTTAGAATAAAATTCTTTAATTAAAAAACTAAATATATTATACAAAGAATCTTTATAAGGTTTATAGGTAAATCCTTTTATTAAAAACCTAAATATATTATGCAAGGATTTTTATTATGACAGATAAAAAAATTGGAAATTTTGAAGCAATTGCACTTATTTTAACAGTTATAGTAAATCATGTTTTTTTAAATTTGCCTAAAAATATAATAGCTTCTACTTCTTCTGCTAGTATTATAAATGTTATATATATTAGCCTTATTGCAGTTTTAATAGGATATCTTATATGTAAACTTTTGGAAAAATTTCCTCGTTTAGATATTTTAGATATTGCAAATTTTCTTGGTGGTAAATGGTTAAAAATAGCTACTGGAATTTTATTTTTAAGTTATTTTCTTTTTAGTGTTAGTACGGTTCTTAGAAGTTTTTCAGAAGGACTTAAAATAATTTTCTTTCCACGAACACCTATTGCAGCAATTATGATACTTTTTTTATTAACTATTGTTATAACTAATAAAATAGGTTCACAAGCAATTATACGTTCTAACTTATTTATGATGCCCGTTTTTCTATTTAGCATATTTTTCATATTTTTTGCTAATATTGGAAATTTTACAATACAAAGAATGTTACCAATACTTGGAAATGGTGCATTTACCACTTTCTTTTCTGGGTTAAGTAATTTATTCGCTTTTGGAGGATTTGCATATTTATACCTTTTGCCACCATATTTAAAAGATGATAAAGGGCTAAAAAAAATTACATTTATATCTATTATTGCATCAGGCATTTGCTTACTATTTAGTGTAGCTACATTATTGTTCCTATCTCCAAATTCTGTTATTACTGAAGAAATCTCCCCTTTATATTTAGCTTCAAGAAATATAGAATTTGGTAGGTTTCTTCAAAGGCTAGATGCTGTATTTTTATTATTTTGGATTATATCACTTACTGCTTATTTAAGTATTAGTTTTGCATTTGCTACAAGAGTTTTTCAAAAATTATTAAATTTAGAATATACTAAATGGTATACTGGTTTATTTGCTTTATTTATATTTGGATTTGCCTTAATTCCTAAAAATATGTATCAGCTTTTATTCATTGAAGGTACAATTTACCAATATGTTGTTTTAATTTTAATATTTGGAATAAGCTTGGCGCTACTTATATTAGCAAATATTAAATATTATATACTTGAGAAAAAGAAAGGAGCTGTTTTAATTGACAAAGCACCTATATAAATATTTAATAGTTATAATTCTTGCAATTATATTTGCATATTGCTTTGTTGGTGCTCATAATGCCCAAAGTATTGATGACTTAGCCTATGCCGTTGCTATTCGGTTTTGATGTTGGAGATACAGAAAGAATAAAAGTTACTTTTCAATTTACAATGCCAAACTCTAGCGGAGAAAACAATGCTGGCGAAACAGCCCCATCTGTTATTGATAGCGTAGAAGCTGCTTGTATTGAATCTGCTGTTAACTTAATAAATACTTTTGTTAGTAAAGAAGTAAATTTATCTCATTGCAAAGTAATTGTTTTTTCAGAAGAAATGGCAAAGCAAGGAATTAGCAAAGAAATATATAGTTTAATGAATAAAGTAGAAGTTAGACCTGACAGTAATATTATTATTAGCACTACAACTGCTGAAGAATACATTAGGAGTGTAAAACCAAGCTTAGAAAATTTAGTAGCTAAATTTTATGAAATTTTGCCTCGTTCTAGTGAATACACAGGATATACCTCTGATATTCATTTAATTGATTTTTTCAATAAATTAGAAAGTAGTTCAGAAGAACCAACTGCAATTTTGCGGAAATCCTGTTTCTTCTAGTGGGGCTGGCAGTTCAGGTGGCTCTGGCAGTTCTGGTGAGCAAAGTGGTGAAGGCTCTTCTTCGAAAGAAGATAGTCTATCAGCAGATAATGGAATAGAAAATATAGGTTTAGCAGTTTTTAAAGGTGATAAGTTAGTTGGAAAATTAAATAAAACTGAAACCTTAAGTAATTTAATTATGACAAATAAATTAAAAAGTTGTAGACTCTCAATACCAGATCCAGAAGATGAAAGCAAAGCAATAGATTCTTATTTAACTTTAGATACGAAGCCCCAAATTAGGGTTTCTATTGTAAATGGTACTCCATATATAAAAGTTAAAGTTAAAATGAATGCTAGAATTTCTTCTATTAACGAAATATCAAATTATATACCTCAAGAAAAAATTGATAAGATTGAAGCATCCGCTTCACATTATTTAAAAGTACATCTTTTAAATTATTTGTATAAAACTTCAAAAGATTTTAAATCAGATATTTCTGGTACTGGTAAATATGCAATTAGCCATTTTAAAACACGTTCAGAATATGAAGACTATAACTGGCTAGATAATTTTCAAAATGCTTTTTTTGATGTAGAAACTGATGTTAAAATAAAATCTAGTTTTCTATTAACTGGAACTTAGAATTAGTAAGGCTTGCGATTTGCATTTTAATTTGCACATATTTTTGATGTTCACAATTTTATGCTTTTCATAATTTTGTACTTTTCACAAATAAATTATAATGTTATATAATTTGAAAATAGATTATAGTTTTAAGTAAGAAAGGATTTTTAAAATGATTGCAGTTTTTTTAGTTATTATATTTTCAATTGCTGCCTCTCTAGAAAGCGCAGTATATGGTATTTATGAAATTAATTTGAATAAGAACAAATTAGGTGGAATTATTTTATTAATACTTTCCTTAATTGGGCTTTTCTTCCCTATACTGATTTATTTATCAAGGTAGACAGTTCAAATTAATATACATGATTTTTAAGCCATAAAATAGTACCAGTAAAATTTTTATTCCAATTAAGTAGAATAATTTTCTCTCACAAGAAGGTGCCCTAAAGTGTTTCTAAAATTTTTAATAATCTTATTCTAGAACACCCTCTTGTGGTTTCTTAGTTATATGAATTTTAAAGTATAACTTCTTCCTTATTTGCTATATTATTTTGAAGTTTTTAGATTTGTTCTTCTAAAATTTGTTTTTGTTATATTTTTAAATCAACTTTCTTCAAATACCTTTTCAAAATCAATTCTTCTAGAAAGCTTATCTGCATATTTTACCTTAATTCTTATTTTATCTCCTATTTTATACGTTTTTTTGGTGCGTTCACCCTGTAAAATTTTTCTTTGTTCATCATAAATAAAATAGTCATCTTCTAAATCATCAAATCTAATTAAACCTTCTACTGTATTTTCCAATTCAACAAAAATTCCAAAAGACGTAACACTAGATATAATTCCATCATACTCTTCTCCTATTTTATTTTGCATAAATTCAGCCTTTTTAATATCCTCTGCATCTCTTTCTACTTTTTGGGCTACTTTCTCACATTCTGAAGAAGTTTCGGCATATTTAATAGCCATAGCTTTATATTTTTCTAAATCTTCTTTTTCAATTTGATAATTTGTTTCTAAGTATTTTGAAATAATACGATGTATAAATAAATCTGGATATCTTCTAATTGGAGAAGTAAAATGGCAATAATATTTACTTGCTATACCAAAATGTCCCTTATTTTCACTTTCATATCTTGCTATTTTCAAAGTACGTAAAATCAAATTAGAAACTACCCTTTCTTCTGGCTTACCCTGTACTCTATCTAATATTTCTGCAAAAGCTTTTGAATGAACCGTATCTTGAGTTACTTTTATTTTATAACCTAAATTCCATAAAAAGGCATTTAATTCCTTTACTTTATCTAAATCTGGTACCTCATGAACACGATAAATAAAAGGTGCTTCTAACCAATAAAATTTTTCTGCAATAGTTTCATTTGCTGTTAGCATAAATTGTTCTATAATTTCATTTGAAAAATACATATCATATTTTTTTACATCTATTGCAATTCCATTTTCATCTAAAATAATCTTACTTTCTGGTATATCTAAATTTAGGCTTCCTGCAACCTTTCTTCTTTGCTTTAAAATATTAGCCAATTCTTCCATTAGCTTAAAATGTTTAGCATATTTTGAACATTCTTGCAATAATTTTTTTGTTTCTTCTTTTGCATATAATTCTTCCGTTTCATTTAAAATAGCTTGTACCTCTTTGTAACTCATTCTTCTTGTTACATTTATAATACTTTTTTGCACATCAGAAGAAACAACTTCACCATTTTTATTTATTTCCATTAAAACAGTTATTGCAAACCTATCATTTTTTTGATTTAAACTACATATTCCGTTTGATAACTCCTTTGGAAGCATTGGAATTACTCTATCTAACATGTATATACTTGTACCCCTTAAAATTGCTTCCTTATCCAACTTTGAATTTTCCTTAACATAGTAGCTTACATCTGCAATAGAAACATTTAGTAAATAATTTCCATTTTTCAATTTTTCTACTGCAACTGCATCATCTAAATCTTTCGCATCTTCACCATCAATTGTAAATATCTCTTTTTTTCTTAAATCTAATCTATTTGGAATATCTTTCTTAGAGATTTCTTGCTTAATAGCTTTTGCTTCATTAATAACATTTTCTGGAAATTCATAAGGCAAATTATATTCCTTCACTAAAGAAAGCATGTCCACTCCTGCCTGATTTACGCTTCCTAATACTTCTATTATTACACCCTCTGCCTTCTTATTACCTTGCGCGTATTTTGTAATTTGAACTACTACTTTTTGCTTGTTTTTAACTTTTTTAGAATTTTTCTTTGGAATATATATATCAGTATTTATTTTTTTATCGTCAGGCACAACAAATCCGAAGTTTTTACTTTTTTGAAAAACTCCTACAATTTTATCTCTTTCATGTTTAATTACATTAATAATTTTCCCTTCTTGATGGCCTTTTTTAGACTGTTCTTCTATTATTTTAACTAATACTTCATCACCATATAAGGCTCCATTTGTATGTTCTTTTGATATATATATTTCTTCTTCATTTTCAATTTTCACAAAGCCAAAGCCTTTTTCATTTCCTCTAAAAATTCCTGTAAATTCTCTTTTCATTTTCCTCCTCTTATGTCGCATTAGGGACGTTTGTTAATGCGACATTTTGTCGTTTTTGGGACAGATGTTGTTTTTATTTTATATTTTGCATTATATATTCTTACTTATTAAAACTGCATTTCTATCCTTTGTATATATTTATTTTAAACATGTGTCCCCGATGCGACACTTTGTCGCGTTAACAAACGTCCCTGACGCGACAAAAAAATGACAGAAATCTTGATTTTCTGCCATTTTTCGCTTTATACTAGATATAGAATACTTAAGACAACAGCTAATATAACAAAAACAATTCCTAAAATAATTGTCCATCTTTTTAGCTTGCCTTCCTTTGTTCTTCCTTTATTTTGCTCATAAAAATTATTGGTTGAAGAACCTGTAATTGTTCCTGAAGCTCCTGATTTTTCTTTATTTTGTATAGTTGCTAATACAATTAATGCAATACATACAACTACATAAACACCTAATATAATGTATTTTACTATTTCCATTTTTACACTCTCCTATATTTGCCTTCTTAAAGCCCAATATTTTTTAAGCAGTTTCTAAACTAGTTTTAAAATAACAACTTCTGCATTATCTCCTCTTCTTGGACCAGTTTTAAGAATAGTAGTATATCCTCCAACTCTTCCTTCATATTTAGGAGCAATTTCATTAAATAATTTTGCAGTTAAATCAAGGTTATTTCCTTCACTATCTTTTACTTTATTAATCATTTTCATCATTTTTCTTCTAGCATTTAATCTAGATGGCATATCTTTTTGTCTTTTTTCAGTAGTTTCTTCTTTTACTACTCTTAGATATTCTTTGCCATTTTTGCTTTTTACAAGTTCTGTAACTTTATTTCCTTTGCTATCTAATTTTGCTTTAGAAACTTTTACATCTACCATTTCAAAATTATCTTTTTCTTTTATAGCTAAAGAAATTAAGCTATCAGCAATTGATTTTACTTCTTTTGCTCTTGTTTCTGTTGTTTCTATTTTTTCATGCCATATTAAATCTGTTGTTAAAGTTTTAAGCATAGCCATTCTAATATCAGTTGTTCTACCTAATTTTCTATTTGTAGCCAATTTTTTTCCCTCCTTATAGCCATTATTCTTCTTCGTTAGCAAAATCTAATCCTAATGAATGTAATTTATTTATTACTTCATCTAAAGATTTTTTGCCAAGATTTCTTACTTTCATCATATCAGCTTCTGTTCTATTTGTTAAGTCTTCTACTGTAGAAATACCAGCTCTTTTTAAGCAATTAAAAGATCTAACAGATAGTTCTAAGTCTTCTATAGACATTTCAAGAACTTTCTCTTTTTTAGATTCTTCTTTTTCTATCATAACTTGAGTATTTTTTGTAGCCTCTGATAAATCTATAAATAATTCTAAATGCCCTGTCATAACTTTTGCAGCTAAACTTAGAGCTTCATCAGGTTTTAAAGAACCATTTGTCCAAACTTCTATAGTTAACTTATCATAATCTACCATTTGTCCAACTCTAGTATTTTCTACTGAATAATTTACTTTTTTAACTGGTGTATATATAGAATCTATTGGAAGTACACCAAGAACTTGTTCTGGCTTCTTATTTTTTTCAGCGTTGTTATATCCTCTTCCTTTATTAGCAGTTAATTCCATTATTAAATGTCCACCATCTGAAACTGTTGCAATATGTAAATCTGGATTTAAAACTTCTATTGTTCCATCTGTTATAATATCTCCTGCTTTTAATTCTCCAGGTCCTTTAAAATCAACTCTTAATACTTTTTCTTCAGCATCTTCTTGCTTTAAGCTTACACACTTCAAGTTGATTATAATTTCTGGAACATCTTCTACTACATTTGGAATTGTAGCAAATTCATGCACTACACCTTCAATTTTTACACTTGTAATTGCACTTCCTGGAAGAGAAGATAATAAAATTCTTCTTAATGAATTTCCTATTGTAATTCCATATCCTCTTTCTAATGGTTCACATACAAATTTTGCATAATTTTTATCTTCATCCATCTCTAAGCATTTAATATCTGGCTTTTCGAATTCTATCATTTTTTACCTCCTAATTTTTTAGAAGTTAGAGTTTAGAAGTTATATTCCTTACTCTTTTTCCATTTTTATACTCTACTTCATCTTTTATTATTTTAGAACTAGATTTAAAATTGCAAAACTTTTAAGTATTACTTTTTTTATAATCCAATATCTAATTTTTAACTTCTATTTAGAGTAAAGCTCTACTATTAAATGTTCTTCAACTGGAATATCAACATCTTCTCTTACTGGTAGTCTTACAACTTTACCATTTAAATTTTTAGCATCTTTTTGTAACCATTCTGGTACTGGTCTTGCTGAATTTTCTTCAACATTTAATTTGATAACTCCATTATCTTTTCTAATTTCTCTAACGCTAATTACATCTCCTGCTTTTACTAAGTATGATGGAATATTTACTTTTTTTCCATTTACTTCAAATGCGCCATGTGTAATTAACATTCTTGCTTGTGCTCTTGAAGCTCCATAGCCTAAACGATATACAACATTATCTAATCTTGTTTCTAATATTTGTAGTAATACTTCACCAGTTTTACCACGATTAGCTGATGCCATATCAAAATATTTTCTAAATTGTTTTTCTCCTACACCATAGAAAGATTTTGTTTTTTGTTTTTCTCTAAGCTGTGTTCCATATTCAGAAAGTTTCTTTCTTTTTTGGCCATTTTGGCCCGGTGCATAATTTCTTCTAGCAATACTGCATTTATCTGTATAACATCTTGAACCTTTTAAGAACAATTTTTGTCCTTCTCTACGACAAATACGGCATTGTTCATCTTTATATCTTGCCATTTTTTATTTTCACCTTTCTTTCAATTTATGCCTTTAATTATACTATACGTATTTTTAAAGTTAGTTTTCGTATTTTTTATTCATGCAATACTTATTTACGCATTTTTATTTACGTATTTCTAAGTATAAAATACTATACTTTATTTTTTAATACTTTACTTTTTTTAATACTCTACGTCTTTTTTTATACTATACTCTACGTCTTTTTGGTGGTCTACAACCATTGTGTGGAATTGGTGTAACATCTTTAATTGAGCTAATTTCCAATCCTGCAGATTGTAATGACCTAATTGCTGCTTCACGACCAGAACCTGGTCCTTTTACAAATACTTCTACAGATTTTAGTCCGTGTTCCATTGCTGCTTTTGCTGCAGTTTCTGCTGCTTCGCCTGCTGCAAATGGGGTACTTTTTCTTGAACCTTTAAATCCAAGTTCTCCGCTACTAGCCCAAGAAATAGTATTTCCTTGAACATCTGTAATTGTAACAATTGTGTTATTAAAACTAGAATGAATATGTGCCATTCCTTTATCAATGTTTTTTCTATCTCTTCTTCTAGTTACTGTTTTTTTAGTTGCAGTCTGTGCCATTTTTACTTATTTCCTCCTTATTTAGTCTTTCTTGCTTTTGCTAACTAATTTTCTAGGTCCTTTTCTTGTACGAGCATTGGTTTTTGTTCTTTGTCCTCTAACTGGAAGACCTCTTCTATGTCTAATTCCTCTGTAGCATCCAATTTCTGTTAATCTTTTAATATTTAAAGCTACTTCTCTACGTAAGTCACCTTCAACTGTATAGCCTTCCATTGCATTTCTAATTGCTTGTATTTGATCATCTGTTAAATCTTTTACTCTAATATCTGGATTAACTTTTGCCTTTGCTAGAATTTTTTGTGAACTTGCTAAACCAATACCATAAATATAGGTTAAACCAATTTCTACTCTCTTCTCTCTAGGTAAATCTACTCCTGCTAAACGAGCCATTTTTCTTTGCACCTCCATAGTTTTATTTTGCTATTGTTTTTTTGTTATTTTTTATTTTGCCTAACATTATTGGTGAAATGCATTGACAATAAATTAAAATACGTTAAGAAATAATAAATTTCTTTCTTAACTAATTTTTAATTAATTTTTTAACTATATAATGTTATAATTCTCTATTAGCTAAAAAACATAATAAAATAATATTTTAATTAAAAAGCCAATCAATAATATTTTTAGGCATATATATAAACACAAACCCAAATTATAAGGATAAGCTTTTTTATTTTTAGCTTAACCCTTACAGCCGCTTTTTAAGATTTGTGTTATATTCAAAATTTTTATCCTTGTCTTTGCTTATGTTTAGGGTTTTCACAGATTACTCTGATAACACCTTTTCTTTTAATAACTTTGCATTTTTCACACATAGGCTTTACTGATGGTCTTACTTTCATTTCTTTCACCTCTTCTATTTTGCTAATTAAAATAATTTTGCTATTATTTTGCTTTTTACACTTTTGCTATTTAAAACAATCTTGCTTTCAAATTTTTTAAAATTTTGCCATTTTAAGCAATTTTGCTTTTTTTATTTTGACATTTTAAAGCATTTTTGCTTTTAAATTGCTCTTAAAAATAATGAATTTTACATTATATTTAAATTATATATATTTTTTATTTTTAGAAACATTGCTTTTCTAAAAATAGGGTTAACTTATTAATTATTTAGCTCTCCAAGTAATACGTCCTTTACTTAAATCATATGGTGATAATTCAACTTTTACTTTGTCTCCCGGAAGAATTTTAATATAATTCATTCTTAACTTTCCAGAAATATGAGCTAAAATTTGATGTCCATTTTCTAATTCTACTTTAAAATTTGTATTTGGTAAAGCTTCTACAACTGTACCTTCAACTTCGATAACATCCTCTTTTGACATTTGGTTTACGTATGTTAGTAAAACTAACATATCTCCTTTCTTTTTCCCTTTTTTATGTTTTCAAATAATTTTTGCAACATAAATGCATTATCTTATATAGTATACTGCAAAACTATAATAATGTCAATATCTCCGGCTCTTTTTCTGTAATTAAAATTGTATTTTCATAATGTGCAGCTAAAGAACCATCTTCTGTTACAATAGTCCAACCATCATCTAGAACACATATATTTTGTTTTCCGGCCATTACCATAGGTTCTACAGCAAGTGTCATTCCCGGCTGAAGTCTTGCTCCTCTTCCTGCCTTTCCATAATTCGGAATGCCCGGATCCTCATGCATTTCCTCACCTATACCATGTCCTTGAAATTCTCGTACCACTTTATAACCATTTTTTTCAACGAACTCCCCAATAGCATGAGAAATATCGCCAATGCGATTTCCTTTTACAGCTTGTGAAATTCCCTCAAAAAAAGCTTGTTTTGTGATATCTACTAATCTTTGTTTTTCTGGTGTAGATTTTCCCACTATATAAGTTCTAGCAGCATCTCCATGAAATCCATTTTTATAAACTACTAAATCAATGCTTACTACATCTCCATCTTGTATTACAATTCTATTTGATGGAATTCCATGTATAATTTCATCATTTATTGAAACACATAAAGTAGCAGGGAAAGCTGGCACTCCCTTTTGTCCACTTGGATATCCTTTTTGTGCCGGAATACCTCCATTTTCCCTAATAATTTTTTCTGCAAAATGATCTAAATCCATTGTAGTAATTCCCGGTTTAATATATTTTTCTATTTTTTCATATACTAAAGCTGTAATTCTACATGCTTCTTTCATTTTTTCTATTTCTTTTTCTGATTTTATTGTAACCATTTTTCTCTCCAATTTTTAACTTACACTATACTGTAAAATATAACCCACAAAATTATATTTTTTATCTTAGTGTGAATTTTTATAAATATCTGTTTCAGAATTAAAGCAACGCTTTTTAGCATATGTCCAAAGCAAAGCAACATTTTTTAACATCTGTCTCAAATGCGACAAAGTGTCGCGCTAAGAAACGTCCCTAATGCGACATTTTGTCGCGTTAACAAACGTCCCCGAAGCGACAAATTTCTTCTACCGCTTGCTCAGAAGCATTATCAGCTACAGGATCTGCTGGTGTTATAGATACTAAAACATTTTTTTCTTTATAATATGTAAGCAAATCTTGTACATTTTTTCTATACACTTCTAACCTATTCTTTATAGCTTCTTCATTATCATCTGTTCTAGTAACTAATTTAGCACCACAAATATCACAAATTCCAGGAACTTTTGATGGCTTATATTTTGCATTATAAATAGCACCACATTCCTTATTAGAACAAGTTTCTCTGTTTAAAATTCTATCTATAATAACTTGATCTGGAACTATTAACTCTGGTACCATATCAATTTTCTTACCTTGAGATACTAAAATTTCATCTAAAGCTTTTGCTTGAACTACTGTTCTTGGAAATCCATCTAATATAACTCCATTTTTTGTATCGTCCCAAGTTAATCTATCTTTAACAATATCAATTGTTAATTCATCTGGTACAAGCTCACCTTTAGATATATAACTATCTGCAAGCTTGCCAAGTTCTGTTTCTTTTTTTATTTGTTCTCTAAACATATCTCCTGTTGAAATGTGTGGAAGATTAAGTTTTTTTGCAAGTATTTTTGCAGCTGTTCCCTTTCCACTTCCAGGAGCTCCTAACATAACAATATACATATTTGTTCTCCTTTTCACGCAGTTTGGACGGAACTAGAATTCTTTTCTAGCCCGTCCTAACTTTGCTTATATTATTTTTTTACAAGTATTAATATAAAATTTAATCTAAAATAATTTTATTTAAAATAATCTTAATTCGAATAGTCTTAATTCAAATAATCTTAATTTAAATAATCTTAATTCGAATAATCTTAATTTAAATAGTCTTAATTCAAATAATTCTAATTTAAATAACTTTAATCTAATCTAAGAAACCTTTATAATGTCTCATAACAAGTAAAGATTCTAATTGTTGTACCATTTCTAATGCAACACCTACTACAATTAAGATAGATGTTCCTCCAAATGCTAAGTTTACATTTGGAATAAATCTAACTAGCATTGGTAGTATAGCAATAACGGCTAAGAATAATCCGCCAAACCATAATAGTTTTGACATAACTGAAGATAAATAATCAGTTGTTGGTTTTCCAGCTCTTATTCCTGGTATAAATCCACCATTTTTCTTAATATTATTTGATACTTCAGCTGGATTAAATGTAGCATAAGTATAGAAAAATGTAAATGCTAATATTAATAGTAAATATACAATTGCATTTACTATAGTATAGCCTATTGGTACAGCAGCTGATGATGTAGCAATTGAAAATTTATAAATTACTGACCAAAATCCAGTTTCGCTTGCTATATTTGGTACAAACATTTGAATAATCATTGCAGGAAATGTCATAAATGAAGAAGCAAATATAATTGGCATAACTCCAGCCATTGCTAATTTAAGTGGAATATGTGTATTTTGTGCTCCTACCATTTTTCTTCCTACTACTCTTTTTGCATATTGTACAGGAATTCTTCTTTCTGCTTCTTGAACAAATATAACACCCATTATTAAAATAATTGCTCCTATAATAATTCCTAAAGCAGTTAATAATCCTGTTGTACTAAATGCACCTGTTCCTAATATTAAGTTCCATATCATTGTAACAGCACTTGGAAGTCCTGAAATAATACCTACAAATATAATTATAGAAATACCATTTCCAATTCCTTTATCTGTAATTTGTTCACCAAGCCACATTAAAAGCGCTGTTCCTGTCATTAAAGAAATAACTACTAAAAATCCTGTTAAGAAGTTATCTCCTACGAATATTCCAGAAGATTTATAAGATAAATATAAACCTAAACCTTCTATAAATGCTAAAACTATTGTTAATAATTTAGTATAGCGATTTATTTTATTAGCCCCCTCTTCTCCTCCTTCTTTCATTATTCTTTCTAAAGAAGGGATAACAAAGCCTAATAATTGAATTACGATTGATGCTGTAATGTATGGTGTAATTGTCATAGCAAAGATAGAAAATCTTGAAAAAGCTCCACCTGAGATTAAGTCAATTAAACCTGATATTCCATTGCTAGCACCTGACATTGCTTCATTTAAAGCAACTGTATTAACACCCGGTATTGTAATAAAACATCCTAATCTAAAAAGCACTATTAAAAGTAATGTATATAGAATTCTTTTTCTAACATCTGGTGTTTTAAATGCATTTATAATTGTCTTAAACATTAAATCACCTCGGCCTTTCCACCTAAAGCTTCAATTTTTTCTTTTGCAGCTTTAGTAAATTTTACAGCCTTTACATTGACTTTTTTATCTAATTTACCTGTTGCTATAATAACAATACCATCATTAATTTTACGAATAATTCCATCTTTTACTAAACTTTCTGCAGTAACTTCTTCTGTAGTTGCTTTATTTAGCATTGTTAATGTTACTTCTGTGTAATTTTTAGCATGAATATTGTTAAATCCTCTTTTTGGTAATCTTCTATATAAAGGAGTTTGGCCACCTTCAAAGCCACGTCTTACTCCACCGCCAGATCTTGCTTTTTGACCTTTATGCCCTCTTCCTGAAGTTTTTCCAAGACCTGAACCAACTCCACGACCAACTCTTGTTTTTGTTTTTGTTTTTTGTGCTGGTTTTAATTCGTCTAATTTCATTTTGCGATTACACCTCCTATTTTATTTATTAATAGTTTTTTGATTTTTGATTTTTCATTTATAATTTTTATATAAAATTATAAATTATAAAGTATAAAAGTATAAAACTATAAATTATAAATATATAAATTATAAATTAAAAAATATAAAATATAAATCTATAAATTATAAAATGTCTTCTACTGCTTTTCCTCTTTTTCTAGCCACTTGTTCAATTGTTTGCATACTTTTCAAGCCTTCGATTGTAGCATATACTACGTTTCTAGGATTGCTTGTTCCAATTACTTTTGTTCTAATATCTCTATAACCTGCAAGCTCTAATACTGGTCTTACACTACCACCGGCAATAACTCCAGTACCTTCTGCTGCTGGTTTTAACATAACTCTTGCACTTCCAAATGTACCTACATATTCGTGTGGAATTGTAGTTCCTACTACTGGAACTTCTATTAAGTTTTTCTTTGCTTCTTCAATAGCTTTTTTAATAGCATCTGGAACTTCTGAAGCTTTACCATTTCCTACACCGATATGTCCATTTTCGTCTCCAACAACAACAACAGCACTAAATCTAAAAGTTCTACCACCTTTTACAACTTTTGCTACTCTGTTAATTGCAACTACTTTTTCTTTTAATTCTGATGTATTTTCTGATTGCACTTTATTTTCCCTCCTTATTATCTAATTATTTATATTTTCTAACGATGACACGTCTTTCCCTTATGTCATTTCTTTAGGGGTAAGATATGTTCTATAACATATGTCCACGCTGGTTCTATTTGTTTTTCATTGACACATCTTTACCACATGTTTATTTCTTTATGGCTACAATATGTTCTATTACATATGTCCTCTAACATATGTCTTCGCTAGTTTTTTATTAGAACTGTAAACCGCCTTCTCTTGCAGCTTCTGCCAATTCTTTTACTACACCATGATAAATGTATCCACCTCTATCAAAAACAACTTCTTTAATATTCTTTTCCAAAGCTCTTTTAGCAATTAAATTTCCTACTTCTTTAGCAGCTTCTTTATTACTGTGCTTTGTTTTAACTTCTTTATCTAATGTAGATGCTTGAACTAAAGTATTAGCTTTTACATCATCTATTACTTGAACATAAAGATTATTATTGCTTCTGAATACACATAATCTTGGACGACTTTCTGTTCCAAAAACTTTATTACATACTCTTTCATGTCTTCTTATTCTTTCTGCTTTTCTGTCTATTTTCTTAATCATTTTTTGCTCCTTTCTACTAATGTAACAGCATTAGTAATTTTTTTATAATGATTTTTTATATAACAATTTTTTAAATTAGGAATTTAAAGCGAGTATAACGAGGCCAACCGAGCTAAAATTTTTGAGACTATACGAGATGTATGTCGAAAAAATTTTATGCGAAGGTTAACGAAGTTAGACGAAGCTTAAAATTTCTAATTTTATTTTTTACCTGACTTACCCTCTTTACGTCTAATATGCTCAGTAGCATATTTAATACCTTTTCCTCTATATACTTCTGGTGGTCTTTTTGTTCTAACAACAGCTGCTGTTTGACCTACTAATTCTTTATCAACACCTCTTACTGTAATATGGTTAGCATCTGCTAAATCAAAGTTAATTCCTTCTGGTGGTGTGATTTCAACAGGATGAGAATATCCTAAATTTAATACTAAAATATTTCCCTTTTTCTGTGCTCTGTAACCAACGCCGTTGATTTCAAGATCTACTTTGAATTCATGAACAACTCCTTCAATCATATTATTAATTAAAGTTCTTGTTAATCCATGTAAACTTTTATTTGAAGCTTCATCGTTTGGTCTTACTACAGTAACAGTATTTCCTTCTATATTTACTTTCATATTTCTATGAACTTCTCTTTCTAATGTTCCTTTTGGACCTTTTACAGTAATGTGATTTTCATTAACACTAACTTCTACACCTTCTGGTACTGTAATAGGTTTATTTCCTATTCTTGACATTTCTATATTTCCTCCTTTCTACCAAATATAAGCTATAACTTCTCCACCTAAGCCTTCAGTTCTTGCTTCTTTGTCTGTTTTAATTCCTTTTGAAGTAGAAATTAAAGCAATACCTAATCCATTTAAAACTTGTGGTAATTCGTCTTTTGATGAATATACTCTTAAGCCTGGTTTACTAATTCTTTTTAAACCGTCAATTACTCTATTTCCCTTTTCATCATATTTTAATGTAATACGAATTACACCTTGACTATTATCATTAATTTCTTCATACGCAGCAATGTAACCTTCTTTAAATAAAATATCAGCTATTGATTTTTTCATATTAGAACAAGGTACATCTACTGTTTTATGTTTTTGACTATTTGCATTTCTAATTCTTGTTAACATATCTGCAATTGGGTCAGTTGTATTCATTTAATTTATTCCCTCCTTCATCATTCTCTCTATTACACTTTATTTTTTATGTTATATCAAATTTAAATTAGTATATTGCTAGGAAAGCAAGTGAAAAATTTTGAAATTATACTATTGTATATTGAAAAATTTTTGCACGTAACTTGACATAGCAAGATGCTGATTTAAATTTGAAAGAACTACCAGCTTGCTTTCTTAACTCCTGGAATTTCTCCCTTATGAGCTAATTCTCTAAAGCAAACACGGCAAATTCCATATTTTCTAATATATGCATGTGGTCTTCCACATATTTTGCAACGATTATATTCTCTTGTTTTGTATTTTTGTTCTCTTTGTTGTTTTACTTTTAAAGACTTCTTAGCCATGAATTTCTCCTTTCTTACATTTACTACCTACTAGTTTTGGAATGGCATTCCTAATAAAGAAAGTAATTCTCTTGCTTCTTCATCTGTCTTAGCAGTAGTAACAAATATAATATCCATACCTCTAATTTTATCAATTTTATCATATTCAATTTCAGGGAAAATTAATTGTTCCTTAACACCCATTGAATAATTTCCTCTTCCATCAAATGAATTATTAGATACTCCTCTAAAATCTCTTACTCTAGGTAATGCTACATTAAATAGTTTGTATGCAAAATCATACATTTTTCCTTGTCTTAATGTAACTTTGCAACCAATATTAACACCTTCTCTAATTTTAAAAGCAGCTATAGCTTTTTTTGCCTTTGTTACTATTGGTTTTTGACCTGTAATAATGCTTAAATCATTAATAGTATTATCTAATGCTTTTGGATTATCTTTCATATCTCCTAAACCAACATTTATAACTATTTTTTCTAGTTTTGGAACTTCCATAACTGACTTATAATTGAATTTCTTTATTAATGCTGGTACAACTTCTTTTTGGTATTGTTCTTTTAATATTTCCATAAGTCTTATTAGACCTCCTTCCTATTTTAGTTTATTACCACATTTTTTACAAACACGTACTTTTGTATCTCCTTCAACTAGGTAACCAATTCTTGTAGGTTTACCACATTTTGGACATACAACATTTACTTTACTACTATGTATGCTACATTCTACTGGAATAATTCCGCCTTCTTCACCTTGTTTTCTTGGTTTAACATGTTTTTTGCGAACATTAACACCTTTTACAATTACTTTTTCTGTTTTAGGAATTACTTCTAAAACTTCTCCTGTTTTTCCTTTATCATTTCCAGATAAAACTTTAACAGTGTCTCCTTTTTTTATTTTCATTTTACATTTTCACCTCTTCTTTTCTTAGTTATGAGCTCGATTTTTCATTAATTATTGGCGTAATACACCTAAATTCTGTAATGGCTGTATGCCATATACTTTACTCATAGCTTATAGAACTTCTGGAGCTAAGGATAAAATTTTCATATATTCTCCTTCTCTTAATTCTCTAGCTACTGGTCCAAATATACGAGTTCCTCTTGGTGTTTTATCGTCTTTTATAATAACTGCTGCATTTTCATCAAATCTTAGGTAAGAACCATCTGCTCTTCTAATTGGCTTTTTTGTTCTTACTACAACGGCTTTTACAACATCACCTTTTTTTACAACGCCGCCTGGTGTAGCTGTTTTAACAGAAGCAACTATGACATCGCCTATACCAGCATATTTTCTGTATGATCCGCCTAAGCATCTAATACACATAATTTCTTTTGCACCAGTATTATCAGCAACTTTTAAGATACTTTGTTGTTGTACCATTTTCTTTTCCTCCTCTACTATTTTGAGTTATACTATTTGGCATATTTTCATAATTTAAAATTTAATGCTTTTTATATTAAATTGGTATTTAATATTTTTTATATAAAAATTAATTATTATTTAATATTTCTATATAAAATATTAATTTACTATTTTTTAACTATAATAATATGCTGTTTTATTTTACTATTGCCTTTTCTAAAACTTCAACTACTCTCCATCTTTTATCTTTAGAAAGTGGTCTTGTTTCCATTACTTTTACTTTATCACCTGCTTGGCATTCATTGTTTTCGTCATGAGCTTTTAATTTGTATGTTCTTTTTTGAATTTTTCCATACATTTTGTTCATAACATTAGTTTCAACAGCTACTACAACTGTTTTATCCATTTTGTTTGAAACAACAGTACCAATCATTACTTTACGAAGATTTCTTTCTTCCATTTAGGTAATCTCCTTTCTACTCTAATTTCTTGAGTTATTTATCGTGGACACATCTTTTCTATGGTCATTTCTCTACGGTTAAGATATGTCCCCGCCGGGTTTTATTATTGTTATTTGTTGTGAACACATCTTTTTCTATAGTAATTTTTCTAGGGCTAAGATATGTCCCCGCCGGGTTTTATTATTGTTATTTGTCGTGAACACATCTTTTTCTATAGTAATTTTTCTAGGGCTAAGATATGTCCCCGCCGGGTTTTATTATTTATTATCCTGTAGTAATTCTCTTTGTCTTAAAACTGTTTTTATTCTAGCAATATCTTTCTTCACTTCTTTTATTTTCATTGGATTATCTAATCCATTTGTTGCTAAACTAAATCTTAGTTTAAACAATTCATTTTTTAGTTCTCCTAATTCTTTTTCTAATTCTGGTGAAGACATTTCTTTTATTTTATTTATCTTCATCGCTACCACCACCTATTTCAGTTTCTCTTTTGACAAACTTACAT
This sequence comes from uncultured Clostridia bacterium, assembly GCA_947631145.1. GTDB lineage: Bacteria > Bacillota > Clostridia > TANB77 > CAG-508 > CAG-273. The sequence continues at coordinate 32,307 of CANRKF010000011.1, forward strand.
TTTACAGATAGCTTGTTACCAGCTAAACGAAGAGCTTCTCTTGCAACGTCTTCTGTAACATCTGCAATTTCAAACATAACTCTTCCTGGTTTTACAGGTGCTACCCAAAATTCTACTGCACCTTTACCTTTACCCATACGAGTACCAATAGGTTTTGCAGTTATTGGTTTGTCTGGAAAAATTTTAATCCAAACTTTTCCACCTCTTTTAATATAACGAGTCATGGCAACACGGGCTGCTTCAATTTGATTTGAAGTAATTAATCCTATTTCTTGAGCTTGTAAACCATATTGTCCATCTGTAACAGTATTACCTCTTGTTGCTTTTCCTCTAATTCTACCTTTTTGTTGTTTTCTATATTTTGTTCTTTTTGGCATTAATGGCATTATGCTTCTCCTCCTTCCTCTTGCTTTTTCTTAGCTGGAAGAATCTCTCCTCTATAAATCCAAACTTTTACACCGATTTTTCCATAAGTAGTATCTGCTTCTGCAAATCCATAATCGATATCTGCTCTTAAAGTTTGAAGTGGAATTGTTCCTTCTTTGTAGAACTCTGTTCTAGCCATATCTGCTCCACCAAGTCTTCCTGATACAGCAGTTTTAATTCCTAATGCACCTGATTTCATAGTTTTTTGCATACATTGTTTCATAGCTCTTCTGAAAGAAATTCTTCTTTCTAGCTGTCCTGCAATGTTTTCTGCAACTAATTGTGCATCAACATCAATATTTTTAACTTCAACAATATTTAAGTTTACTGTTTTTCCTATCATTTTTTCAAGTTCTTCTTTTAATACTTCAGCAAGGTTTCCGCCTTTTCCAATTACTAAACCTGGTTTTGCTGTGTATACGTTTACTTTAACAAACTTAGCAGTTCTTTCAATTTCTATTTTTGAAATTCCTGCAACATATAATTTTTTCTTAACATATTCACGGATTTTATGATCTTCTACTAAATAGTCACTAAAATTCTTTTTATCTGCATACCATTTAGAATTCCAATCTCTAATAACACCTACTCTTAATCCGTTAGGATCCATTTTTTGTCCCATAATTGTTAAGTCCTCCTTTCTTAATCTCTTTCTTTTAACACGATTGTAATATGACTTGTTCTTTTTCTAATTCTTACTGCACTACCTTTTGCAGCTGGTCTAATTCTTTTTAGAGTTGGACCTTGATTTGCATAAATTTCAGCAACATATAATTTTTCATGTGCTAAATGATGATTATTTTCTGCATTTGCAATTGCAGATTTTAATAATTTTTCTATAATTTCGCTTGATGCTTTTGGAGCATATTTTACAATAGCTAAAGCTTCATCAATATCTTTTCCTCTAATTAAATCTGCTACAATTTTAACTTTTCTAGCTGATATTCTAGCATATCTTAGAGTTGCTTCTGCGCTTGGAATTATAACTTCTTCCTCCATCTTTTTTCCTCCTTTTCTCTACTATCTTGAGTCATTTGTCGTGGACACATCTTTTTCTATAGTAATTTTTCTAGGGCTAAGATATGTCCCCGCTGGGTTTAGTTATTGTTATTTGCCGTTGACACATCTTTTGCTATGGTCATTTCTTCTGGGTCAAGATATGTCCCCGCCGGGTTTAATTATTGTTATTCTTTCGTGGACACATCTTTTTCTATAGTAATTTTTCTAGGGCCAAGATATGTCCTCGCTGGGTTTAGTTATTGTTATTTTCTAATTAACTATTAGTTGTTGTTGTTTTGTCTCCTGAATGTCCCTTAAAGGTTCTTGTTGGTGCAAATTCACCTAATTTATGTCCTATCATTTCTTCTGTAATATATACAGGTACATGCTTTCTACCATCATGAACAGCTATTGTGTGTCCAACCATTTGTGGATAAATTGTAGAAGCTCTAGACCATGTTTTTATAACTTCTTTATTACCGCTAGCATTCATTGCTTCAATTCTTTTTAATAATTCTGGTGCAATGAATGGAGCTTTTTTAGATGATCTTGACATTTACATTTTCCTCCTTATTTTCTTCTCTTTGTTATAAATTTATTAGTTTGCTTATTTTTCTTTCTTGTTTTATATCCTAATGCTGGTTTACCCCAAGGAGTCATTGGACCTGCGTGTCCAACTGGAGCTTTACCTTCACCACCACCATGAGGGTGATCTACTGGGTTCATAACAGATCCTCTAACAGTTGGTCTTACTCCCATATGTCTTTTTCTACCTGCTTTACCAAGTTTTACGTTTTCATGATCTGCATTTCCTACAGTTCCTATTGTAGCTTTGCATACAGCTCTTATTAATCTCATTTCTCCTGAAGGTAGTCTTACGTGTGCGTAATCTCCTTCTTTTGCCATTAATTGAGCTTCTTGACCAGCACTTCTTACTAATTTTCCACCTTGACCTGGATTAATTTCAATATTGTGTATCATGGTACCTACTGGAATGTTTTCAATTTTCATGCAGTTACCTGGTTTAATATCTGCTTTTTCTCCAGAAATAACTTTATCTCCATCTTTTAATCCAACTGGTGCTAATATATATGCTTTTTCTCCATCTTCATATTGAATTAAAGCTATATTTGCTGTTCTGTTTGGATCATATTCTATTCCAATAACAGTAGCTGGCATATTTTCTTTATTTCTTTTAAAATCAATTATTCTATATTTTTGTCTGTTTCCACCACCTTGGTGTCTTACTGTAATTCTACCATAAGAGTTTCTACCTGCGTTTTTCTTTTTTGTAGCTAATAATGATTTTTCTGGTTCTTTTTTAGTAATTTCATCAAATGTAGAAACTGTCATGTTTCTTCTTGATGGGGTGTAGGGTTTAAAGTGTTTCATTCCCATTTCTTCATTCGAAACTTTGAAAAGCATCGTCTTGCGTTGTCAGACTTCGTAAATATTTTTTCGACATACCGTAAGTATAGTCTCAAAAATATTTTCTCATCTTCCTAGCCATACTCGCTTTTGAAAGTTTCTTCCTCTCTTTCATTATAAATTTACGGAATTTTTCCTGTCCGCATACAGATATTTTTTATTTTCCGAGTTATTTCTCGATATTTTTTTCTGATTCATTTTGCAACTTTTTTTGTTCGCAATAATGTATGAATTTTTATTTTTTATTTATACTTATGCTCCCATAAAGTGTTCAATAGAATCTTTATATTTCTTAGAAACTTTAGTTTCTTTTCCACCTTTTGCTAAGTAAGTTTTTTCTGATGGGTTTGTGTCAATTGTAACAATTGCTTTTTTCCAATCTGAAGTTTTTCCAGATGTTTTTCCCATTCTTTTTTCTTTTCCTTTAACCATTACAGTATTAACATTTAAAACTTTTACTTCAAAAAGTTTTTCTACTGCATTTCTAATATCTATTTTAGTAGCTTTTTTATTTACTTTAAAAGTGTACTTTCCTGCTTGTAAACCATCATTACTTTTTTCTGTAATTACTGGTGCAATTATAATATCTTCTGGACTCATATTATGCGTACACCTCCTCTAATTTTTTAACAGTATCTACTGTTACTACAAGATTTTTATGTTTTAATAGGTCATATACATTTATAGTACCTACTTGAAGAGCTTTAACTCCTTCTATATTTCTAGCAGATTTTTGAACAATTTCGTTTTTTTCTGGTAAAAGAATTACTGTTTTACCTTCTAATTTTAAATTATTTAAAATTCTTGCCATTTCTTTTGTTTTAATTTCTTTTAAAGATAAATCTTTAACTACATATAATTCATTTTCTAATACTTTTGAGCTAAGCATTGATTTTATTGCTAATCTCTTTTCTTTTTTATTTACAGTATAACTATAAGAACGTGGTTTTGGTCCTAATGCAACTCCTCCACCAACCCAATGTGGTGCACGGATACTTCCTTGTCTTGCTCTACCAGTACCTTTTTGTTTCCATGGTTTTCTTCCACCACCAGAAACTTCGCTTCTAGTTTTAGTGCTTTGTGTACCTTGTCTTTGATTAGCTAGGTAGTTAACTAAAACACTATGTACTACTGCTTCATTTGGTGTTATACCAAATATTTCTTCTTTAAGTTCTAGACTGCTTACTTTTTTACCTTCTATATCATATACGTCTACCTTAGGCATTTGTTTTTCCCTCCTTATTATTTACTTTTTACACTTGATTTTAGTTTTAGAATAGCTCCTTTTGCACCTGGCACACTACCTTTTACTAAAATAACATTTTTATCTAAATCTACTCTTACAACATCTAAGTTTTGAATTGTAATTGTTTCTCTACCCATGTGTCCTGGTAAGTTCTTACCTTTGAATACTCTACCTGGTGTAGATGTTGGTCCCATAGAACCCGGTCTTCTGTGATACATAGAACCATGTCCCATTGGTCCTCTAGATTGTCCGTGGCGTTTAATAACACCTTGGAATCCTTTTCCTTTTGAAATACCTTGAATATCTAATTTATCTCCTACTTCAAAAGTATCTACTTTTATTTCATCACCTACATTTACATTTTCTAAAGAATCTACTCTAAATTCTCTTAAATGTTTTTTAGGTGCTACTTTTACTTTTGTATAATGTCCTCTTTCTGGTTTAGTTAATTTGTATTCTTTAACTTCTCCATATCCTAATTGAATAGCGTTATATCCATCGTTTTCTATATTTTTAATTTGTACTACTGTACATGGACCTGCTTCAATTACTGTAACTGGAATTACTTTTCCTTGTTCATCAAAGATTTGAGTCATTCCAATTTTCTTTCCTATTAATGATTTCATTTTTCCTCCTAATACTATTGGCTAATATTTTGTATTACATTAAAATTTAATAATATGTTATATTATTTTATAATTCATGATTTGTATTTATTATTGCTTTATATTTAATAATTTGTAATTAATTATTACTTTACATTTAGTAATTTGTAATTAATTATTACTTTACATTTAGTAATTTGTAATTAATTATTACTTTATATTTTATATTTATAATTTTGTATGTTACATAGAAATTAATAATATTGCATATTGTTACTTAATGTTATATTAGCATGGTTTGTGGAATTTAATCTATTTATAAGTTTAAGTTCCGCTTTTGTTCTGCTTAAATTAATTGCTCTTACAATTTAATTTCAATATCAACACCAGCTGGTAAATCTATTTTCATAAGACTATCTACTGTTTTTTGTGTTGGATAAAGAATATCTATTACTCTTTTATGTGTTCTCATTTCAAATTGTTCTCTTGAATCTTTGTGCATGTGTGGAGAACGTAAAATTGTAATAATTTCCTTTTCTGTTGGTAATGGAATAGGACCTGATACTTTAGCTCCTGTTTTTTTAGCAGTATCTACTATTTTTTCAGCAGACTGTTCTAAAACAACGTGATCATAAGCTTTAAGTCTTATTCTGATTTTTTCACTTGTTACTGCATTTTCTTTCTTTGTTGCCATTTTAAAATTCCCTCCTTCTAATTTTTTAAGGCTTTTCAGCCCATTTTTTGGTCGGAAGTTATAACGCACCCTGGTGTTTCATAATTTACCAATATAAAAACCCAAGCTTGCATGAAAATTCTTGGGATAAGTGCTTGAAATTTTAACTTACCGCCTTGGTCTAAGCCACGACATACTCCATAAGAGTTCCCTCCAAACATAGCTTTTATGTATGTTTGTAGCCACATCTTACTTCATCGCCAAATACATGCTTAATTATTATATATCGTTTTTAAGCTAAAGTCAACTGTTTTTTTGATTTTTGTTAGTATAAATAAAAATAAAAATTTCATTTGACTTTTTTATTTATTCCTTATTTGTTAAAATTATATATATACTACTAATAGGGCTACTTTTATAGTTAATTACCTCAAAATAAACATATGAGTTAAATATTCTGGGGAAAAAATAAAAAAGATTTTAATAAAATATAGAAAAACAAAAGCACTAAGTGTATAATTTGTTTTGGCAAACAAAAAAGAATACGAGGTGCTTTTGTTTATGAAAATAATAACAAATGAAAAGATTAATTTCAAGAGTTTAGAAGAAAAAACTTTTAAAGAAATGATGAAATTAGGAAGAGAAATAATTCAAGATGAATTAAGAATGTTAGATAAATTAATATTAGACTACAGAGATAAAGAAATATTTAGTCCAAAAGATTTTCAACCAACAACAATAAAAACAAAATTAGGAGAAATACCAATAACAAGAAGAAGATATAAAATGGTAATAGATGGAAAAGCAAAAAGTATATATCTTTTAGATGAATTTCTTCAAATAAATGACTTTGGATTGTATTCAGAAAGTATAGTTGAAATGGTTGCAAGGGAAATAACAAAGAAATCATATAGAGAAACAGCAAAAACAATATCAGAAGATACAGAAAATACAATATCACATACAGCAGTAAGAAATATAGTTTTAAAACTAGGAGAAAAAATAAAAAATATAGAAGAAGAAAA
>CANRKF010000012.1 GCA_947631145.1 uncultured Clostridia bacterium
AGATTTAGATAATTCATATTTTCCTTCCATCTGTCCATAGTGCATTTTTCTGTTTTCAGAAGTATTTTCTATTAAATTTCTATTTTCTTTTTCTGTTAATGAAATAAAATTTTCATATAAAGGTATTTCAATATCTTGCTTTACAATGCTATTGTACAATTTTTTTATATAACATGTAGGATATATTGTTTTATCTAAAAAAATATATACATTCTCTTCAAGTGCTATTTTTTCCTTTTTATTATTTAAATTGTTTATTTCGTTTGCTTCAAAAGAACATTCTGTAGTCGTTTCATATATATTTTTACAATATAATAAATACTCTTGCCAATCAACAATTTTATAGATATTATATATTTCATCACTTACTACTCTATCATATTTTTCACTATCGCCTATTGCGAGTTCTGGCTCTATCATAGGTTTTAACAATTTTCTTGGGAACCATGGCAATTTATTATCTTCTATTGCAGGCAATAAGCTTGAAGTTCTTTTATTAAGCTTTGCAGGAATAAAAAATATTCCTGTTAAATCTTCCATATCTTCTTCTTTTTTTTGACTTCCTTCTACTTCAATTCTTATTACTTTAGCAGCAAGTATAACATATAAGTTTTCATCTATATTTTTTTCATCATCATCTTTTTCATCACCTTTTTGAAACTCTTTTTTATTATTTTCAAAAAGTTTTGATGTTATTTCTACATCTATATTTCCTGTTTCAAAACTTTCCCTTGATATTTTATAAAATTCTTCGTTTTTAAAGTCAATTGCTTTGTCAACTTGTGCAAGTACAGCTTTTCTTAAATAATTAGTAATTCTTTGATTTTCTTCTATCATTTTTATCTCCATTTCTTACACCTATTATAGTACTTTTTTAGCTATTAATAATAATTTTATACATCAAAAAATTCATCATCATGAAATTTACCATCTTTATCTGTATGAACATCTATAAAACATTCTTCGCACATACAGTCATATAGTTCATATTCTTCTTCAGATATTTTTTTAAAGCACATTTCACATTCAAATTCTTCTTCCGTTTCTTTATAAGCATCATTATAAGAATCAGTATAAGAATCATTATAAGTATCTTCATTTGGATTATCTATTAAGCCACCTATATTTGTTGCATTGTATTCTCTAATTAAATCTTCTGCTGTACGATTATTACTCTGAGCTGTAGTTACTTTTTCTTTGTTATTTTTATAATATTTTTCTATTTCTTCTGTTCTATCCTTTTTTTCTATATAAATAAAATTTATTATAAATACTCCTATTATCATAAGTAAAACTATTCCCCCAACAAAAGTTGGTATGTAACTTACTACAATTAAATATACTATAGTATATATTAAAAAGCTAAAGAATCCATCTAAATCTACTGAATCTAATATTCCTACTCCTAAAGGAAAAAGTATGCCAAATATAATAACCATGACTTATGCTTATATTATTATCTGTACTATAAATATAACCTACATATCCACATAGTCCTCCTACTAAAAAGAATAGTATAAGCACCTTTAATAATTCATCTAAATCTTCGGATATAAGATATTTTTTTATATTTAACTTTGAATTATCTTTTTCCTTCATTTTTTAGCTCCCCCATACTAATAAAATACCATAAAAACAGTATATTTTCAATAAAAATCTAATAAAAATATTTTACCATTTTTGTTTCTAGTCATACCACCTGAACTGTAACTTGTTTTGCACAGTAACAAAATATTTAATGTTTTCTAATGCTAAAAAAATAGAATGCATATTATATAATAGCATTCTACTTTTTATTGTAAACTAATCAGTTTATATATATCTTAGCATCTATATGATCAATCCATATTTCATCTACTATTTTAAGCATAATTAATTTTCTTTAAGATATTTAATCATTTGATTTATTTAATTATTTAATCATTTAATCATTTAATTTATTTATTCATCTTTATCTGAAAAATCTTGATTTTGTTCTTTAATTTTTCTATTTAATAAATTAATTCTAAAGATTGAAATTATTGCAACAACTGCTAAAATTGTTATTATAGTTATTAAATAACTATTTGCTCCTAAAGCTGGGAAAATTTTATTAGTGCTTCCATCTCCATTTTCTGAATTATTTTTATTGTTTGATGAGTTATTGCTGTTTTCTCCATTACTATCTGGCTTATTATTGTTATTATTACTGTTATTATTATTGTTATTGCCATTATTATTACCGTTATTGTTTTGGTTATTATTACCTTCACTATTTCCACCACTTGGATTTTCATTATCTTGACCATTATTGTTTTCAGTGTTTTGGTCTACAGGTGGATTTTCAGTGGTACTAGCTTTAATAGTTATTTTATTTGAGCTAACTTCACTAATATTATATTGTGTTCCATTTGATATTTCAATTTTTTGTAAACTTACTGCTGTATCAATATCTTGAATTGCTTCTTTTACAGTAAAAGTAATTTTTAATATATCTTCATTATTTGAAGAATGTGTATCTTTAGTTGTTACAAATCTATTAGTATTTTCAGATATTGTAGCGTCGCTCCAATTTGAAAGACCTTTTGCAGTAGTATTTAAGGTTAGTAAATTTGAATCATAGTTTATATATGCTCCAAAACCAAGAATTCCATCACTTGCATTTAATTCTTTCAAACTTATTGTAAATTCAACAGTATCACCTGCTTTAACTTCTGTTTTAGAAGGTGTTATTGTAACTGTTGCTGATGTTATTGTTGCAGCATTTACACTTGTTACTGCTAAAATATTAATTAATAACATCATAATACTTAAAATTAAAATTTTCTTATTCATGTCATTTCCTCTAATCTTTCTTTATATCATTTTTATATTATTTTTTATAGGAAATTGCATTTCTTAATGCAATTTCCATTAAAAACAAGTTTGATTTTCCTTATATTACTATGTTTTTTAGTATTTATTTTATGTCATATTAATTTAGTAATATTCTTTATATGATTATTTTCATATTTTTTTAATATTTATTTTTACTTTATACTAATTTAGCATTTTTTATATTGTTATATTATTCTATTATTTCTTTATTGCATTATATTTTAATATAATTAAAACTAAGTCATTTATAGAAGTTGCACCATCTTCAGATGTTATTCCATCCATTTCAGCAGCCATTAAATATGGACCTTTAAGTGCTTCTTCTCCGATATAATCTAGTTTAAATTTAACTATATCATTTACAGTTAATTCTCCATTGCCATCAAGGTCTGAGCTAACTATAACTGTCCACTCACTTTCCCCTACTCTAACTACTGTTCCTGTTCCAATTATATCTGTATCTGATAGTTCTACTAGTTTTTCTCCATCATGTTTAAAGAAATTTACTGGTAAATTTGTTCCAGATGAAAGTTGTTTTTTCATACTTTCAACTGTTGCTTCGAGTTCAACATCTTTAACGTAAGTTTCCTCTATTTTGCAGGTTGCATCTGGTTTTGTTTCAAGTTTTTCTTCAACAGGATTTTTTATTTTTTCAATTTTTATTTCATTAATTACATCATCAGCTTTTGCAACTTCTTCTTTAAGACCGGTAGCTCCTTCTATATGTGAAAGTGTAATTTTTTCAGTGGTGTCTTCATTTTCTAAAACCATAAATTTAGCTGTAAATACGGTTTTGTTTAATTGATTAGCATTTCCATCTTGTGGAGATAAACTTTCTGCAGTTTCTAAATTATATGTTGCAACAATATTATGTGCTGCAGTATTTTGTTCTGATACATTGTGTTTAACTGTCCAGCCTTCTCCTGCTGTAATAGATTCTAATTGTAAATTTACATTATTAAATGATAATAAAGCTCCTACTCCAAGTATTCCTTGTTCACCAACGTTTTTCATATCAGTAATTTTGTAAGAAACTTCAAATTCATCAGCTTCATCAAATGGTCCACTATTTTTTTCTGTTGAAGTTACTTCTGAAGAAAGTGTAAATACTGGTTTAGTAATTGGTTGTGCAACTAAACTATATCCATTATCTTCTTCAGCTTGTTTTGTTACTTCAGGTATGAAAGCTACTTTTGCTACTATTGCTTCATAATTTTGCTCTTTTAAATCTGCGTATTTTATTTTATAAGTAACCTTTTTACCTTCTGATACTTTTTCAACATCAGAACCATTAACATCTATTACTTGCTCTCCAATAACTATGTCATCTACAACATAACCTTCTTTTGGAACTATTGTAATTTCTGCTTCTTGGTGGTTTTCATCAAAAACTAATTTGTTAGATTTTTTATTCTCTTTGCTTTCTTCACCAACATAGGTATCGTATACGTCTCCACCTTCACTTGTTTGGAAAAGAACTGTTCTTGACTTAACTTCTTCTTTATCTCCACTAATTGCTGCAATTGTAAATGGGCTAAATGAGCTACATTCAATAATTAAACCTAACTCTGTAACCATACAAGGTATTTCTTCAACTCCTGTAATATTTCCATATTCATCTTTTTTATAGTGATATGCTTTAAATGTAACACCAGCATCTTCTGGACCATAGCCTTCAGGAAATCCTAGCATTACTCTAACAGCTTGCCCATTTTGTATTTTTTGCATTTTGCATAGTGTTAGCTTAATGTTATAAGTTTCAGTTTTTTCTACTACACCGCCAACATCTAAATTTTCACCTGTTGTATAATCTTTTGAATTTGGATCATTTAAAAATTCTTTCATTACTCTTTCTTCAGATGGCTTTGTGGTGGTAGTAACAAGTGTCATTCTATGTTTTAATAATTCTGCTAAATCTGCATTTTCCTCATCTGTCATTTCATCTAAGTTTACATCATCCATAAGTGTTGGTTTTCCATAAACGTTCCAATCTATTCCCTGTGATTTATATGCATATGCAGAACATTTATGTGCACAGAAGTAGCTAATTGGCATTGGTCTTTTTTGGCTTGTTTTTCCAACAAGACCTTTAATATTTATTATATAATATATTGAATCATCAGCATATAATTCACTAGGTTTAAAGTTAAAGGTTATAGTTCTATTTCCATCAAATTCAAAATCTGTTAAAGTATAATTATTTCCTTCTGTATTAGAAGAATTTTGAATTTCAACTTCATATCCAAGATCTTCCCAATCTACTTCAACTAAATCATCATCATATTCTATTGTACAACTGTATTCGTCTCCTATAAGCATTGTAGAGTTTTGTAATGGTGTAGCTTTTTTTATATATGGTGCAGCTGTATAATCTCCATTTGGGTTAAATATTTTATCTGATAATGCTATCATATCTGCTGAAGTTCCAAAATATTGATATCTTTTTGGATTAGGTTTTCCATCAGCTGTTGTAGGGCTTTCCTCTGGTTTATCTGTAGTTATACCAAATTGAATAAAGTTACAATTTGCATTATAAAATGATAAATATGAATTACCAGTTTCTTCATCTACAATATCTTTAAGTGAACCGTAAACTTCATCAACATATCCGAAATAACCAGTAAGTCCCCAACCTTCTTCTGAAGCATTTGCAGGCTTTTCATGAGTACTGTAATTTGGAACAAAGTAGCTCATAAAACTTCCTACCATATAGTAGCCGTGTTCTCTAGCTGCTTTAAATCCCATTCTTTCTCCATTATCTTCAACACCATTTTCGTTTAAATCAATAAAATAGCTTATTTTAAATTTAGAAGCTCTAATTTGATCTTCTTCATCATAGCTTTCATCATCAATTTCAACTCGTAAACCAGCATTTTCTGAAACTAAAGTATATTTATCACTAGAATCTTCAATATCTGGATATTTAAATTCAAAGTTTGCAACAGACATAATTCCAGTTACTAAGTGATTTAATGACATTTTATCTTCACCTGCTAGGAAATATTCTGTACTAATTCTTTCTTGTTGTGTAACACTTTCTACTCCAGTTACTTCTTCCATTTGGTCTGTGTTATCCCAAGTAAGATCCATTCCATACCATTTGTTATCTTCTAATAAAACGTAGTTCCAAGCATGTTCTTCATATTTTGTACTTGAAACATAAGCACCATAAACTAATACACATGGAATATTAAGTTTATCTAATACCATTTTAAAAGCTCTTGCAAAGCCTTCGCAAACAATTTCGTGTTTTGGTCCAAAAGCTCCATAAACTGTTCTAACATTCCAAGGATCTCCTTTTTTAGCTTCTAATTCTGCTTTATTTCCTTGTGCTGCTTGCTTTTCAATTTCTTTGTTTTCTTCAATAATTGTTTCTTCTAATTTATAGGCATTATCTTTAATGATAATATCATGAGCTTTTTTAATTTTCTGCTCTATTTCACTTTGATTTTCTAAAACCTGTACTTTATTAACTTCTTCTACTACCGAATTTAGTTTTGAAGTTACAGTATCAAGTGCTTCTATAAGTTTTGTTTTTTCAACTTTTTTCTCTTCATAGTTCCAGAAAGCTTTATTAATGTAAGTTTCTGTTCTTCCTATTCCAAGAAAAGCGTGCAATTGTTTTTGAGCATCTTGTGTTACTCTTAAACTTATATTACTTGAATCAATATAAAAAAGTCCAGCATGATCTGCCATGTAGGCATCTCTAGCAGCTCCCATTGTGTTTAGTAACTCTTGATTTCCTTGAGTGTAAGCTACTAACTTTTCTTTTAAAGTTTCAGAGTTATTAATAGTGTTTGTAATATCAACAGAATCAACTCCGAATTTAGATCCTTCTTTATTTAGTTCTTCTTTTAATTTTTCATAATCACAACCAAAAAACATTCCATCCATAATATCATAAAATGCTTTTGCATCGTCATTTAATTGTGCATAAAAATATTTGTCAGCAACATTTGATGCTCTGGTTTCTTTTGCAATAACAACAGATGGGAATGCAAAAGTTAACCATGAAAATTGTGATACTAGAATTGCTATTGTAAGCATAGCGCAAATAAATTTTTTTAATTTCATAAAAACCTCCCTTTATTTTACCTATTTTTTTAATGAAATTAAAAGAAACGTTTAACTTTAACGCTTCTTTTATTTATATTCATAGGCTTTTTGCTATATGAATTTAGTTACTTAATTTCAATAGTTATTATAACATTTATATAATAAATATGCAACATTTTTTTGCTATTTTCTGCATATTTTCTAATTTTTTTGTTATATTATATGCGTATTTTTACAAAACTGTACTTTCTAATAGAACAAGAAGGTGTAATTTCTTAAAAAACAAGTACTATTCAAAATTGTACTTAGAAAGGAACAATAAGAAAAAATATTATATTTCTTGTTTTTATTTTTTATTAGTGATATTATAATATTAAATAAAAAAAGAAATTTATTAGCCATTTACAGGTGTTATAATTTATTCACAAAATATTTTATTAAATTACAATTTATTTACTTATTAAAATTGCAAGTGTTATAATTTCCAAATTTGTAAATTAAAAAAATGAGAAAGGACTTGTATTAATAATGATAGATACCACAAATAATCCAGATTTTCTAAATGCTTTTTTACAATACATTATAACTATTTTAAATAAATCTGAAAATACTGTAAAAGAATATAACTATGATTTGAATCATTTCTTAAAATTTATTATGAAGCATTTTGGACTATCTAATGAAGAAAATATAAAAGATATTAATATAAAAAATATGTCTATTGATACCATTAAAAAAATAGAATTAGATGATATTCATGCATTTTTATTTTATTTAACTAATACTTACCATAGTAAATCTGCTACTAGAGCTAGAAAAGTAGCTAGTATTCGTGTGTTTTTTAAATATTTAACTAATAAAGAAAGAATTCTTGATAAAGATCCAACCATAGGTTTAGAAACTCCAAAGCAGGAAAAAAGGCTTCCTAAATATTTATCTTTAGAAAATAGCCAAAAACTTTTAGAAACTGTAAAAAATGAAGATGGCGATTTTAAAGAAAGAGATTTTGCTATTATTACCCTATTTTTAAATTGTGGTATGCGTTTATCTGAATTAGTTGGAATTAATATAAGTAATATTGATTTTAGTGAAAATAAGCTTACTGTTATTGGTAAAGGTAACAAAGAACGTACTATTTACTTAAATAAGGCTTGCATTAATGCTATAAATGATTATTTAAAGGTTCGACCTCATGATGGTATAAAATATGATGATCGTGATGCTTTATTTTTAAGTAAAAGAAAAGAACGTATTAGTAACAGAATGGTACAAGAAATTGTAAAGCGAGAACTTGCAAAAGCTGGGTTAGATATTAATAAATATTCTACTCATAAATTAAGGCACACTGCTGCAACACTAATGTACCAATATGGTAATGTAGATATTAGAGCTTTGCAAGTTTTGCTTGGACACCAAAATATTTCTACTACTCAAATTTATACACACGTTGAAAATGAGCAAGTAAGAAATGCTGTGGAAAGTAACCCACTTGCTAATATGTAATTTTTTAAATAAATATTTTTATAATATAAGTTTTTTTGAAAAAATATGCCTATTATTTGTTATAATAAGCATATTTTTTAATATATATTAACTTATTTGCCTACTATTTCAGCTGTATCTCTTGCTATCATAAGCTCTTCATTTGTTGGTATAACAAATACTTTAACTTTAGAATCTGGTGTAGAAATTTCTACTTCTTTACCTCTACAGTTATTTTTTTCTTCATCTATTTTTACACCTAAGTAAGTAAGTGAATCGCAAATTTCTTTTCTTACATCTATTCCATTTTCTCCAACTCCACCAGCAAATGTAATTACATCTACCCCATTCATTTGTGCTGCAAATTTTCCAATTGCACCAATTACTTGATAAACAAATATATCAATTGCAAGTTTTGCTCTTTCA
Organism: uncultured Clostridia bacterium; assembly: GCA_947631145.1. GTDB lineage: Bacteria > Bacillota > Clostridia > TANB77 > CAG-508 > CAG-273. The sequence goes on from CANRKF010000012.1 coordinate 8,821, forward strand.
TTTCCTTCTTTTGCTGCTTTTTCAATATCTCTGTCATCAAAGCTTACTCCAGAAACTCCTAGTTTTCCAGACTTTTTATTTAATATATTATCCATTTCATCTGGAGTTAGATTTTCTTTTTTCATTATAAAAGTAACAATTGATGGATCGATATCTCCTGATCTTGTTCCCATAGGAATACCTGCAAGTGGTGTTAGTCCCATTGTTGTATCAACACATTTACCATCTTTAACAGCTGCTAAGCTTCCTCCTTGACCTAAATGGCAAGTAATTACTTTTAAATTATTTGAATTATTTACTAATTCGCTAACTCTTTTAGATACAAATCTGTGTGATGTTCCGTGAAAGCCATATTTTCTAATTCCATATTTTTCATAATATTCATAAGGAATTGCATATAAGTATGCTTTTTTTGATAAGGTTTGATGAAATGCAGTATCAAATACAGCAACCATTGGAATATTTCCCATTACTTCTCTACATGCTTCTATTCCTTTTATTTGTGCAGGGTTATGTAAAGGTCCTAATGGAATGCATTCTTTAATTACATCAATTACTTCATCTGTTATTAATACAGAATCGCTTAATTTTTCTCCTCCATGTAATATTCTGTGTCCTATAGCATTAATTTCTTCTAAGCTTTTTATAACACCATATTCTGGGTGTGTTAATTGTTCTAATACTAATTTCATACCTTCTTCATGAGTTTTTACAGGAGTTTCTATTTTATGTTTTTCTCCATTTACAGTATGTGTTAAAAAAGAATCTGATAATCCTATTTTTTCTAAATAGCCTTTTGCCATTACTTCTTCATTTTCCATATCTATTAATTGATATTTAATAGATGAACTTCCACAATTTACAACTAAAATTTTCATTTTTAATATTTCCCTTCCAAGTTATGAATTAGATTATAAAATTTAATTATTCTATTTGCATTTTAATATAAGAAATTAAAAAGTAATATATATAACACAAATCAGATTTTAAAATATTAATTCTAATCTTTTAACTCTTTAATATTATTTAGGTTTTTAAAAAGGATACCTATAAACCTTAATTATCTAATTTATTTGTAAGAAAATCGTTTGCTGTGCAAACAATGCCACATTCTTTGCACAGGCGAACATAGATAGATTAACCTTATTTTTCTTTAGCTATTTTTTCTTATATAATTACTGCATTTGTGCTTGAACACATGTGATTGCTATAACTCCGAACTATATCACTACTGCTACAGCCCCTAGATAAATCGTTAACTGGCTTTGCAATGCCTTGACAAAGTGGACCATAAGCTTCTGCTTTTGCTAGCCTTTGTACCAACTTATATCCAATATTTCCAGCGTTTAAGTCTGGAAATATTAAAGTATTTGCTTTTCCTGCTACAGTACTTTCAGGTGCCTTAGAAGCTCCTACTTCTGGTACTATTGCAGCATCTAATTGTAACTCTCCATCACATATTAAATTTGGAGCTTTTTCTTTTAGTAATTTTGTTGCTTCTATAACTTTTTCCGTTAATTCAGAGTGTGCACTTCCATAAGTAGAATATGAAAGCATTGCTACTTTTGATTCTTTTCCAGATAATAATTGGAAGCTTTTACTAGAAGAAATAGCAATTTCAGATAATTCTTCTGCTGTTGGATTTTCAACTAAACCGCAATCTCCAAAAACAAACAATCCATTTTCTCCATATTCACAATTTGGTACTACCATAGTAAAAAATGCTGAAACTATTTTAGTGTTTGGAGCGGTTTTTAAAATTTGAAGTGCTGGTCTTAATGTATTTGCTGTTGAATGGCAAGCACCAGATACCAAACCATCTGCATCTCCTTGTTTTACCATCATCATTCCAAAATATATTGGTTCCAACAAAGTTTTTTTAGCTTCTTCTATTGTCATTCCTTTGGCTTTTCTTAATTCATAAAAAGCATTTACATATTCTTCATATTTTTCAGAAGTTTCAGGGTTAATTATTTGAGCTTTTGAAAGATTTAAATTATTTTCTTCTGCTGTTTTCTTAACTTTTTGCTCTTCTCCTATTAAAATAATATTTGCAAAATTTTCTTTAATTACTTCACTTGCTGCTTCTAAAACTCTTTTATCTTCACTTTCCGGAAGAACTATAGTTTTTATATTTTGCTTTGCTTTTTGTTTCATTGTTTCTATAAATGTCATATGCATTTTTTCCTTTCCTAAAATAACAATATTATTATATATGCAATTTCCAAAAAGTACAATATAAAAAGTAAAAAAATAGAGAATATTTAATTGTATTCTCTATTTTTAAATTGAAATTAGTTTTTAATTTTAAATACCAATACTTATTTAGCGTAATCTATAACTCTGGTTTCTCTAACTACGTTAACTTTAATTTGTCCGGGATATTCCATTTCTTCTTCAACTTTTTTAGCAATATCTCTAGCCATTAAAGTCATTTGGTCGTCATTAATTTGTTCTGGTTTTACAATAATTCTAATTTCTCTACCTGCTTGTATAGCGAAAGATTTATCTACACCTTCAAAAGAATCTGCTATACTTTCTAGTTGCTCTAATCTTTTAATATATGCTTCTAGAGTTTCTCTTCTTGCACCCGGTCTTGATGCTGAAATAGCATCTGCTGCTTGTACAAGAACTGCTTCAATAGTTTTAGGTTCTACATCTCCATGATGAGCTGCTACTGCATTTATTACGTTTTCGTTTTCTTTGTATTTCTTTAAAATATCTACACCAAGTTCTACGTGAGTACCTTCCATATCATGATCCAAGGCTTTTCCAATATCATGTAGTAAACCTGCACGTCTTGCAAGCTTTGGATCTAGCCCTAATTCTTCTGCCATAATTCTTGCTAAATTAGATACTTCTATTGAGTGGTTTAAAACATTTTGACCATAGCTTGTCCTGTATTTAAGCTTACCTATTAATTTAACTAAATCTGGATGTAATCCAATGACTCCTGTTTCTAATACTGCTCTTTCCCCTTCTTCTTTAATAGTTTGTGCTAGTTCTTCTTTTGCCTTTTCTACCATTTCTTCTATTTTGGCTGGGTGAATTCTTCCATCGTCAATTAATTTTTCAAGAGCAATTCTAGCTACTTCTCTTCTTAATGGATCAAAGCCTGAAATAACAACAGCTTCTGGTGTGTCATCTATAATTAAATCTATTCCTGTTAAGGTTTCTAAGGTTTTTATGTTTCTACCTTCTCTACCTATAATCCTACCCTTCATGTCGTCATTTGGAAGGGCTACTATAGATACTGTTGTTTCAGATGTATGATCTGCTGCACATTTTTGAACTGCATATCCAATAACTTCTTTAGCTTTTTTTTCAGATTCTTCTTTAAGTTTTGTTTCCATGTCTCTTATTAATGTTGCTTTTTCTGATGTTAATTGTTTTTCAAGTTCAGAAAGCAATATGTTTTTTGCTTCTTCTTTTGATAATCCAGAAATTTTTTGTAATACTTCAAGTTGTTTATTTAAAGTGTTTTCAATTTCTTGCTTTTTTTCTTCTAATTCATGGTATTTACTTTCTAATTCATTTTCTTTCTTTTCTACCATGTCTTGCTTCTTTTCTAAATTTTCCTCTTTCTGAATTAATCTTCTTTCTTGATTTTGAACTTCGCCTCTTCTTTCTCTAACCTCCTGGTCTAAATCTTTTCTGGCATTCATAATTTCTTCTTTTGCCTTAAATATTTCTTCTTTTTTCTTATTTTCTGCTTCTATGTTTGCCCTTTCAATTATTTTCTTTGCTTCAGCTTCTGCACTTTCCATTTTAGACTCAGCAATTTTCTTTCTTGCATACATACCTACAAAAGTAAAAATTACTGCTGAAATTAGAAAAACGGCGATATTGACTATGATATCCATAATCTTTTACACCTCTTTCTTATTTAATTTTCAATGTACGAAATATATATAACTAATTCTTATTAAATTTATGTTAGAATATATTTACTTACCCTATTATTTTATATTGATTATTGTAAACTGTCAAGGGGTTTTTTATATAAAAATTATAAAAATACATTATGATTAGAATTAAAAATTTGTATACAAAATTTTAAGCTTGTATTCTAGTATTAAAAACAATTTAATGCAAAAATAAAGAGAGTAGTTTTTTTATTCTTGGTAATTTTATAAAAAAAATCTCTCTTATATATTTTTAATTAATTATATTCATTTAAGAAATTTCTTATGCTCTGGGGTGAGCTTTTTGATATACATCTTTTAAGCCTGAATCTTGAAATTGCATATATACTTGTGTAGATGAAATATCTGAATGTCCAAGCATAGTTTGAATTGCTTTTAAATCTGCTCCATTTTGTAATAAGTGTGTTGCAAATGAATGTCTTAATACATGTGGAGTTATATCTTTTGTAATGTGTGCTTGTTCTTTATAATATTTTACTATTTTCCAGAAGCCTTGCCTTGTTAATCTTTTTCCATTTACATTAACAAATAAAGCTTTTTCTTTATCATTTTTTATTAAAATAGATCTTGCATCTTCTACGTATTCTTTTAAAGCTTTTAAAGATAAAGAACCAAGAGGAATATTTCTTTGTTTAGTACCTTGCCTACAAATAACAAAGGCTTGTTCTAAGTTTACATCTTCTATATTTAATGAAATAATTTCTGTAACTCTCATTCCAGTTGCATAAGCGAATTCTAGCATTGCTTTATCTCTAATTCCTTTTAAGTCAACATTTTTTGGTTGATCTAGTAGTAATTCTACTTCTTGTGAAGTAAGAACACTAGGAACTCTTTTTTCTACTTTAGGTGATTGTATGTCCTCTGTTGGATCATTTTTTACTTTTTTAATTCTAATTAGAAATTGGTAAAAAGATCTTAATGATGCTAAGTTTCTAGAGATTGTTGAGGTTTTTTTACCTACTTCTTGAAGATATTTTAGATAGGCTTTAGTATCTTCTTGGTTAAATTTTAAAAAGTTTATTCTATTTTTTTCAACATATTCTTCGAATTGCATTATATCTCTTTTATATGATTGTAAAGTATTATCTGATAATTTTTTTTCGTTTTCAAGAAATTCTAAAAAAGCTTTAATTTGTTTTTCCATTTTAAGTTCCCCTATCTTTATATATTTTTATTTAATGCTTAAAATAAGCATTTTTTTAATTTACGTAAACCATATATGTTATATCAAAATTCTTAAAAATTGTAAATAGATTTTTCCTAAAAAATCAAAATTTCTTATTTTATTTTTCTTTTGTTTTTATTAACTTGTGTGTACTATATTTTTGCATTTTTTATTAATAACCTTATTTATTTTATATTACTTTTGCTTAAATATTTTTTATTTATTTTTACTAGCTTGTATATGCTATATTTAAGCATTTTTTGTTTTTAAATTACCAATATTTTAAATCTTAGCATACTAAAACCATTGAATACACAATAATAGTAAATTAGTTGACACGTAAGTTTCTATTAATGAAGATAATAATAAAAGTGCTAACATAAGTAAGGAAAAGGCTGTGTGTCTAAAAATTTCAATTTTAATATTTTCTTTTCGTTTATCTTTCATTATAGATTTGTATAATTTAATTCCACTAACAGATAATGCAAGCATACACGGTATAAAAATTAAATTTTGCAGTAATATGCTAGATATAAAAAACAAAAGTCCCTTTTCACTTCCTAAAATAGCTATAACTGCTGAAATTGTGTATCCAAGACAAAATCCTCTAAATGCAACTATTCCTAAAACAATTGGAATTCCTACTACTGTGGAACCTATAAACCACATTAGAAAAGTAAATAGTAAATTATTTCCCATAGATTTTTTTAGAAGTTCCATATTATTTATTGTGTAACCTTGTTTTAAAGCATTAATAAAATCATTAATATAACTTTTTAATTCTTCTGCCTGTGCGGTATTCATATTATTTACAAAAAATACTCCTAAAATAATACCTATTAATAAAATAAGTGAAACTACAATATATGATTTTAGGTTATCCTTTATATGATTTATTATTATTTTTGTAACTCTTGAAGTTTTCTTAAGTTTTGGTCTCATTTTAAATATCTTACCTTTCATCGTTCTGCTAAAATACCTAGAAAATTATGAAAATTTAATTTTTTTCAAATTGCTTTTCTAGTGTATCTTATACATAATATCTATGCAATAAAATGAGATTTAGAACTTACATTATTTAAACTAAATAATTGTTAATTTATACAGGCTTGTATGCTCTTTTAGCCTACTGTTAATTTTCCATATACTCCGCCCCCACCTGCTTGAATAGAAATATTACCTGCTCTTGCTTCTACAATTGTTTTGGCTACTTTTTTTCCTACAACTGCTTCTAGATCATCTTCAGTAAGCTTATGTAATATATTCATTTCTGTTTCAAAAGTAGATAATAATTTATCTATTGTTTTTGCACCTAAACCTGGCACAAAGGTTAAAGGTATTTGATAAATGTATGGAGGTCTATTCGTTGGGCTTTTACTTTCTTTTTTATCTCTAATACTAACTATTCTATCTAAAACTCCTCTGGTTACATTATTTCCATGACATATAGGACATTCTGTTATAGGAGGAGGTCCTTCTATTGGTTTATTACAATTTTCGCAATAAGTTCTATGATATTTACCAAGCTTAGGATCTAAGCCATAATTAGTTAATATTTTTCTTCCATCTTCACCTTTTAAGGCTTTTAATAGTTCTTTGAAAGAAATATCTTCTACTAAAATTTTATTGTACTCCCTAGCTATTTTAGGAAGAGAGTGTGCATCTGAATTTGTTACAAAAGTTCTTGTTTCAAGCTCAGATATTTGGTCTGCTAAATATGTATCTGCACTTAAACCAAGTTCTATGGCAAATATTTTATTAAATTTTTCTTTAAATATTCTTTCTAAACGACTTGTACAATTTCCATAAAAACTTTTATGTGGTGTAAAAGCATGTGCTGGTATTAAAATTCCATTATACTTTTCTACAATATCTATTAATTCATAAGCAGATATGCAAGCTCTTTGAGAGCTTAAAGTAATATTATGTATGTATTTGCTCATTTCTTTTGAGAAAGCTTTTATATCGGCTAAACTTGGAAAATAGCATAAATTGTGAGCACTACCCGTTTTTCCTTCGTCATTTATTTCTGAAGTTTCTATTTCACTTCCTAAAATAATACATACTTTATCTTTATAAATTATTCCGCCATCTTTAATTTCATAAGCATCACCTGTTTTTAAGAATTTTTCAATATCTTCTATTACATAAGGCGAAGCGCAGTCTATTATACCTACTATTTGTATTCCTTTTCTATCTGAACATTCTTTGGCAATATTAGCAAAGTTTAAGCTTTTAGCTGCAGTTATTTTAATAGGCTTTCCTGTTTCACTTCTACCAATATGCACATGTAAATCTGCAAACATTTCCTTCATTTTTTAGTGTTTCCTTGTATAATATATTTAGGTTTTTAAAAGGTTCCCCATAAACCTTTATGAATAATTAAGCTAATGCATGATTAATTATCTATCTTAACACTGTGGGCTTTTTATCTTCCCATAATTTTTTTAATATAAAATTTATATTTATTTGAGCTATTTTTATTTATAATTAAGCTTTAAATAGTAAGTTTGGCACATAAAAAAGACTGGAAAAACACCCAATCTTTTTTAATATATTTTATCTTTTGTGTTTTTATCTCTCTTCTCCATTATATGTATTACTTTTTGGTTCAACATTAGGTTGCTCATTTGCATAAAATTCCTGTGCTGCTATTTCACTATCTGAAATCATTGGTCTCATCATTAATTCTTTAATTTCTTCTACTGTAGCAGTAGGATTTTCCTTTTTTTCAGGAGCAGGTTGATTACTTTTTATTCTATAGTCTTCTATTGCTTTATTTACTTTTGTATCCATTGCTACACAAGCTCTAATACATTCTTCATCTGAATTAGAACATTTATTAATAGTTTCTGACATATATCGTATAACTGATCTCCCCATATCAAATTTCCTTTCATACATAATATATTTAATTTTTTTAAGGCTACTTATAAGCCTATTTTATTAAATTTAATTTTTTAAACTAATATTTTTTCCATTTGATTAGCAAAGTTTGTAAATTCATTTAAATATATATTGTGTTTATCTTTTAAATTTCTATATTCTAATAATACTATTGCTTCATCTGGTTTAAAAGCAATTCTTTCTGGTCTATCTAATAACATTGCTCCAAAGTTATCTACTAATTCTAAAACATCACTTTCTTTTTCTCTAGGATTACTTCCACTATACCTATTAACTTCTTCACATATTTTACAAAATCTATCAGAAAATCCAAGTTCTTTTAAGTAAACTGCTCCATCTTTTGCATAAGATTTGATTTTATTTATGTCTTGTGGATTATCCATTTTTTTACAATTACATAATAAACATGCTGTTATTATTTCATTATTATCTAAGCCCAAGTCAGTATTTTCTAAAAATAACTTGGCTAAATAGGTTTTAAAAATAACAGATTTATCGAAAAATATTCCTGTTTTTTTCTTTAAATAATGCATTATTTCCATTTTTCGAATCCAATCTTTTTCAGATAAAATATAATCTGCAAAAGTTTCCATGCTTTTCTCTCCCCTTTTTTATGGATTTTCTTTTGTCTTTTTCTGTTTTAATTATATTCTAATTGTTGTAGCAATTCAATATTGTTACAAAAATGTTATGCAATTGTAATGAAATTGTAATATTTTTATTATTCAAAGCTTTTTTGAAATAAACTGTTGCTACTCATAGTCGTTTTTTGAAATAAACTGCAATGCTTTTGAAACTAATTTTTCTATTTGAATGCAAAGGTTCAATTTATGACTTGTTTTTTTTGCATTTTATGGTAAAATAGTAACTAATTTAAAAGTTTTAAAAAATAAATAAGTAAACGATTTACAATTTTTTACTTGGTAAATCAGCAAAATGGAGGTTTTTATGGCAAATGTATATGATATTTTAACCCAAAGAGGTTACTTAGAACAAGTAACTCATGAAGAATTAAGAGATTTATTAGGAAAAGAAAAAGTACCTTTTTATATTGGTTTTGATCCTACTGCAGATAGTTTGCATATTGGGCATTTTATTTCCTTAATGGTTGCTTCTCACATGCAAAAAGCAGGACACAAACCTATTATGCTAATTGGTGGTGGAACAGCTACTATTGGTGATCCTTCTGGTAAAACAGATATGAGAAGAATGATGTCTCGTGAAGAAATTAATCACAATGTAGAATGTTTTAAAAAGCAAATGGCAAAGTTCTTAGACTTTGAAGGTGAAAATGCTGCAATTATAGTAAATAATGCTGATTGGCTTTTGAACTTAAATTTTATTGAATTTATGCGTGATATTGGTTCTTTATTCTCTGTAAATAAAATGCTTACTGCTGAATGCTATAAACAAAGAATGGAACGTGGATTAACATTTTTTGAACTTGGCTATATGTTAATGCAATCTTACGACTTTTTAAAATTATATGAAGATTATGGCTGTAAATTACAATTAGGTGGAAACGACCAATGGTCTAACATTTTAGGTGGTGTTGATTTAATTCGTAGAATTGGACATTCTGATTCTTTTGGTTTAACTTTTAAACTTTTAACAACAAAAGAAGGTAAAAAAATGGGAAAAACTGAAAAAGGTGCTTTATGGTTAGACGCTTCAAAAACTTCTCCTTATGAATTTTATCAATATTGGAGAAATATTGCAGATGAAGATGTTAAAAATGTTTTATGTTTACTTACCTTCTTGCCTATGGAAGAAATAAATGAACTTTGTGCTTATAAAGATGAACGTATAAATGAAGCTAAAAAAAGAGCTGCTTTCGAAATTACAAAACTAATTCATGGCGAAGAAGAAGCTTTAAAAGCTGAAGAAGCTTCAAATGCTTTATTTAATGGAAACGGCAGTTTAGAAAATATGCCTACTACTAAAATAAATGATGTAAATATTTCTATTCTAGATGCCATTATTACTGTTGGTTTTGCACCTTCTAAAGGTCAAGCTAGAACTTTAATTGTACAAGGTGGTATTTCTTTAAATGATGAAAAAATAACAGATGTAAATTATATGCTTTCTGATGCAAATTTTGAAAATGGTTATGCTATTTTAAAGAAAGGTAAGAAAGTTTTTCATAAATTGGAAAAGTAGGCTAATAATTTTTTTAGGAGATGTGATTTGCCCAATTGCAAAAAATAAATATCAGGGAGAAAAAATTGAATACATATATAGATATAACAAGTAAAATGTATGCTAATGCTAAAATCAACAAAGGAATTGTAAAAAAACAAAAATATTTTGAACATAATAGTCACAAATATATGATAGATGGACGCAATGTAGTATACAGACATGATAAAAGAGAACTTGAAGTTGCAAAATTATTAAATAAAACTTTTGGTGGTAGCGTAAAGATTTTGCCTAATGTCAACTTTCCACAAGGAATACAAAGTCCTGACTATCTTTATAGAGGTGAAAAGTTAGACTTAAAAATAATAACAAGCAAGAGATCAAAGGATTGTTTAAAAACATTACTAAGAAATAAGGAAAAGCAAGCAAATAATTTCATTATAGATATTACAGCACAAACAATAAGTTATGAAGATATAATAAAACAAATAGATGAAATATATAATTCAAAAGGTTTCTTTTGGATAGACAGAATATATTTGCTAAAAGAAGAAACATTTATAAGAGTTTTTGAAAGAAATAAGTACTAATATAAGTGAAGCTGTTCTGTACCCACACGGGGTACAAAACAGCTTCTAATAATATATTATTAACTTAATTATACAATAAACTAAGTTAATAATCAATAGTATATTCTAAAATATTTAAAATTATTCAATTAACAAACCTAATTTTACTTTTATACTCTACGACGTCTGATTCTAAAAAAATTTACATTTTTTAGGAGATGCGGCTTAACATCTCCTAATTGTTATGTCTATTTACAGAATTACGATTTTTTCTATCCATTTTATGCCGATTTTTCCACTTGTTCGGACGTATTTTTTACTTTTTTTCCTGCTTGTTATCTGCGTTTTACGAATTTTGTCCGGATATCAGCAGTTCAAATTATTTGCTTAAGTTCCAAACAGTTCTTCATTCTAAGCTTTCATCTGTTTCTGTATGCAGTGCTACTTTACATAAAGCACGACACGAAAGCCGAAGTCAGGAAAGGTATAGCCTACAGCAATGTTGCCAGAGCGAATAGAAACGACATGGCTATCACCGCAGTCGTAGAAGCTGCCACCACGAAGGACAGCGTACTGCGTACCGCTACCGGTTCCATGATAGCCTGTTTCTGTTGTCCACTCATACATGTTTCCGCCTAAGTCATATATATTTTTTAATTTCGTATCTTCACTTGCTCCTGTTGATAATTCTAATAATTTTCTAACATGATATTTATCATCTGGTTTTTCTGATGTTACATAATCTGTTAATGCACCCTCATATGGGTCTACTGTACCAGAAGTAGGTATTCCATATTTATAGTTTTTTACAAGATTCCAACCTGCTCCATCGTTATCTTCAGTACGCCATTCTGTATGATCTGCATATAATACATCATTTTCTATTTTCAATCCATCTGAACCATCATGTAATCCAGTTTTATTATTTGCATAATTTCCGTAATCTGTACTATCTTTTTTTACTACATCAGAAAGAGTACCATCTTTGGCTATCCACTCTACTATAGTGTCCCATGCTATTCCATCTACTAATTGGCTTGTTACATATATATTTCCAGAATACATAGCTTTTGATACAGTTTTTGCATTTGTCTGACTTATGCAATTCCATGCTTGCACTCCTTTTTTACTTACTGGCTTTAAATTACTTATATTATTTTTATCTGCTGAAAAAGTCATATTCTCGCTTTGTTCGGCTTTTACATAAAAACTTGCATTGCTTGGTACTCCTGCTTCATATCTTGCTATATAAAATCCTCCATATTTTTTTACACTTTCTAAGTTTCCTCCATCATCTGTCCAATCGCTATATTTTGCATATTCATATTCTTTCCAATCATCGGTTGTATAATCATGCTTTTTGTATTCTGCTTCTGTGCATGGCACCCATACGAATTCATTTCCTGCTTCGTCTGATACTACTACTCCTTTATTTATTTGAGTTACATCTCCGTCTGTTATTCTGAAGCCTGCTGGTATCGTTATTACTGGTGTTGTACTTTCTTCACTGCCTTCTTCTATTTTATTTCCTCTTGCATCAAATCCCGTTGTATGCGAAAATACTTTTTTACTACTTAATGCATTTTCTAATGTTTCTGGGTCTTTTCCATTTACTGCCTCATTTATCATTCCTACTAAACTATCTAAGTCTTGTGCCTGCTGTTCTTCTGCATCTTTTGTTTTTTCTGCTGCTAATTTTGCTTGCGCTATTATTCCATCTTCTCCCAGCACCATTGTTATTGTTATCCCTGCCAATATTAAAAGCACTACGATAGTAACTACTAAGGCTATTAAAGTTATACCCTTAGCTCTACTTGCAGTGCATAAATAATTAGGCTTATTTTCATATAAACCTTCACTTTCCTCTCTATTATTTAATTTGTATCCTTCATTTTGTTCACCATTTTTATAAAAGTATGGTGTGTGTGTGTGTGTACAGCCCCAACGGTTTCAGCTATTTTCTTCATCTGTATTTCCTCCTTATATTTTTAACCATTTGCAAAACTCTAGAAATATCACAAATGGCTAAATACATTTTCTAAATTAATTAAATCATATTTTGTTTTATTTGTAAATTATTTTTGCTAATGTAATGAAATTATAACATACTTGTAATTTTTTGTAATATATTCGTAATATTTTTGTAATATTATATTAGAAAAAGAAAAAGTACCTTATCTTTTTATTAATTTTTAAATTTTCTCTTTTCAAAAACAAATAATATTATAAATAAAAATATTCCAGTTATTGTGCAAGCAATACCTTCTTTTAAATATGGTACTTCATATTTAAATTCTATGTTATGCTTTCCCGCTTCTATTGGAACTCCTATAAAAGCTGTATTTACTCTTATTGTATCTACTTGCTTTCCATCTACATACGCCTTCCACCCTGTTGTATAGCTTGCTGCAATTTGCAAAATTGAATTTTCTTTAATTTCTACTGTTCCTACTATTTCTTTATTATTACATTTTGAAAGCTTTAATTCTCCTTCTTTTAATTCTTGCATTGTTTTTTCATAATTTTCCATTGAAACTGCTAAAACTTGTATTGCTTCAAATTTATAGGTTCCTTTTGTACTAAAATTTAAGCTTATATCTCCTTTTGCTTTCTCATAATATCCTAGTGGAAGTAATATTTCAGTACATTTTTCATAATAAGCTGAGGTGATTTTATTTTCTATTGTTTTACTAGCACTTTTTTCTTTAAAACTAGCCTTAATAGTATGCTGTGCGTTTCCTTCAAAATTAAATCCTTTTATTAATACATAAACTTCAGAATTTTTAACTTCTGGAAATGTTAATATTAGCTTTTGATTTTTTTTGCTAGTTTTTATTATATTTTTTTCATTGTTTTTAGTTAAAATCTTATCCTTATCTTTTATTTTAATTGGTAAAATAGTTACACAGCCTTGTATATCTTGCAAATTTTCTTTTTCTTCTACCTTAATTCCATTTAAGGTTTCTTTATTGTCAATAACTGCAACTTTTGTAAGTGCATCTTCTTTTTCAAGAGGATTTAGTTTTTCATAGTTTTCTCTTAGCATATATTTTGAATATGAAATTCCTATAGATAAAGCATTTTCATTTTCATACGTATTAACTTCTTCTATTTTTTCTTTTAATTTATATCCATAAGGAACACTATTTTTATTTTTCTCGTCTGCAATATAATATTTAGTTCCTAAAATAGTTGTTATTTTCGCTCTATCTCCCATTCCTCTAATACAACTTGTTGTGCTAAAACTATTATCTGCTAACTCTTTACTTAAATTATATACATGCTTATTTCCTATTGATAAAAAGCATTCTGTTGATGGATAATTAGAATAAATAGATAAGTTTTGAACATTATGTGGCAATTTTGCAATTCTATAAAACTTAGTTTTATCCTTTTCTAAAATACTATTTATACTTTTTTCATAATTTTTGTTTTTCCCTAACTGTGTTTCTATTACTTCGTTACTATTATTTGATTTTACAAATTCTTCTGCATAATTTCTATCATAAGAACTATATAAACCATACGCCATTACTCCAATACTAAAAATAACTAAACTATACATTAATATATAGAACATATTATTACTTCTATTTTTTATATTAACTTTTATATCGTTTTCTATATTGTTCTCTACATTATTTTCTATATTATTGCGATTTTTACAATAAATTACTGCCAACATAATATATGAAAGCAAAATTTGAATTATATATATAATAAAAGCGGATTTAAAAGGTGTAATTAAAAGTGCTACTGTTGCTACCAAACTATAAAGTGCTAAAAATATACATATATTTCTAATTTCCTTTTGGCTATACTCATCAAAACATATAGTAACAAGATATGATAATATAAAACTATATGCAAAAGCCCATCTATTATTTGGAAATGAAAATCCATTCATTGCAGAACCTAAAAATGGTACTAGCAAAAATATAGTTGTAATAAGTAAATATATAAAATAAACTTTATTTTCCTTTATTCTACTAAAAAGAATTGGAAGTGCTATTAAAACAATAGAAGCCACCCCTATATAGCTCCAGTTTTCTCCATAAGCAGTTAAAAGGTTAATACTAAACAAAGATTTATAATAGTCTAAGTTATATTGGCAAATTGTTTCTTCACCGCTTCTTGCTGAATTTAAAAACGCATAAATGGTTGGCAATAAAATAATACTTGCAATTAAAATTCCTATTATATATATAATAATTCCACTACCTAGCTTTTTAAAAAAACTCTTTATTCCCTCTTCCTTATATTCACAAAAATATTTAATAATAGCATAAATTATAATTAATATTGTATGCATATAGAAAAAGTAATAATTAGAAAGTGCTGAAATTGTAACAAATACACATAAAAATATTTTTTTATTTTCCTTTAATAACTTATCTATTCCTAATAATAAAAGTGGAAATAAAATCATTGCATTTAAAAAATAAGGATGTCTTACACCTGCAAATAAGCTAAATGAAGAAAATGTATAAATAATTGCGCCTAGTAATATGTTCTTGCTATTGGCTACTTTATTTTCTTTTTTTTGATTTTGTTTATTTTCTTTATATAGTAATTCTTTATTTTGTTTTTCTTTAGATAATAATGCTTTATTTAGGCCTTCTTTAGATAATGATTCTTTATCTTGACTTTTACTGTTATATTTTGCATATACAATAAATGAAATTCCTACAAAAAATAATCTTAATAACACTAAAAAATTATAAGCGCTTTCCAATTTTTCCATTGGAAATAATAAACTAATATATGCAAATGGATCTCCCAATACATAATAAGAATACTGACCTATTACATCAAGACCTAAACCCATATTCCAAGAAAATAACCTAATACCATCTTTCGGAGATTTAAAAAAACTTCTTATTATATTATTAAAATCTTTTAAAATAATATAGTGTTGTTTTAAGCCGTCTGCCTGCCAAATAAAAGTACGATTATTTATAAAAAATATGCCAAATACAATGCATGTTATAAAAATAAACAATGCAGTATATATGGCATATATTTTCTTACTCTTAATTTTTTCCACATTATCTCACCCTAAGTATATTTTTTACACTTTTTTCCAAAGTTATACTTATATAAGTATATTCTGGTAAGTTAAAAAATATTACTTAAAGGAGTTAATTTTTCATTAATTTATTCCATTGTTTTGTTGTTACTTTTTTAAATTCTGTATCTTTTGGTATACCTAAAAATAACTTAAACCTTTCTTCCCATATACTATTCTTTTCGAAATTTGCATTCCATAAATAATCTCCATATGGTAAATTTACTACTTCTATTACTTTACTTTCACTTTCATATTGTTTTAATATATATGAATTTCTTTCCATATTAGTTTTAAAAATAGGTAAGAATATACTACTAAGATATACAGCAAATACTGTAATTCCTATTCCTAATATTTTATTAAAAATTTCATTTTCTTCTACGCCTTCTTTATATAAAACTAATATAATTAATATAAATATGCAATAGGTTGGAAAAAAGCATCTACTTCCTATTGGTTGTACTATAAATAGCGGTAAAGTTAAAATTGCAATACTTAATAAGTAGAAAATTAATTTTTGTTTTACTTCTTTCTTAGTGATGCAAACAAATGTTACTATAGCAATTGCCAAAAAGAAAATTATTGATATAAATAGTTCAAAATATGGTGTATATTTTAATAATATATTCCATGTAGGATTTACTTTTTTTATTACAGAATATATTATATATCCTATAATAGATACTATAGATAAATTTATTAAACCCTTTTTTAATTTTGATGGTTTGTTGTTTTTTAAGAAATTATATATTGTTATTAAAAGTAAAGAAGCTAATACAATATTCAAGATTAAATTATTTAAAATTAGTTCTTGATATATAGTTTTAAAGTTTTCTTGTACTTTTTCTATTAAAGATATAATTCCATTTGTTGGAATACTTCTATACCCATCCTCATTATTTGCAATATTTCCATAAGCACCATTAGAAAACATTAAAATTGCTCCTAATAAACTTCCAATAAAAAATGCTATATATTTTATTGGTACTTTTTTATACTTTATAAAATAATATAACACTAATAATAATGAAATTACTACTAAATATATTGTTATATGTTCTACAAATAATGAACTACAAAATCCTAATACTAACAAACCAACAGCTGTTATAATATTAATATTTTTTTTATTTTTATATTCTTTACTGGTTTTATATATTAAATATAAAGCTAAAAGTATTAATACAGTTGGTAGTGCATAATTTGTAAAACCAGAAGTCCATACAATTGCTTGTCTTAATATTAGCTTTGGAACAGATAATATTAAAAGGGTTGAAAGCAATAGTAGCGAAAATTTTTTATCATCTGTTAGCTTATATGATAAATAAATTATTCCAAATATTGTAGCTACCATTACTATTACCCTTAGTAAAACAGACCTTGTTAATACAAGTACAATTAAATTTCCTACATAACGACCATTATAATCTTTAAAAAATGTTTTTAACCTTTCTAAACCTATTGAGCTTCCCCATGCCCAGTCATCTCCTGAATATGGAAATAAAGAGCATAGAAAAATTAAAAATATTATAATAGCTAATATAGTAAATATTTTTTTACGATTTTTTGTGCATTCTTTATTATTCAATTTTATTTAACCTCTTTTCGCTCATTAAATTAAGCTTCTATAAAATGTACATTCTTTTTATAAATGGCCTTGACAATTGGTACATTTCACAAAGCTTACTTTATTTATTAAATTTCTAGTCTTTAATATTTATTAAAGTTCTATTTTTTAATATTCATTAAATTTTTATTTCTTAATTTCTTCATAAATTTTATCTCTAGAATTTTTTGTTTTATAAAAGAAGTTTTCCATTTTATTTTTATACTTTTCTTCTGGAATAAAATTATTTTTTATATAATATTCTATTTTATTTATTAAATCCTCTGAGGTATAAACCACATCTCCAAAAGCTTCTTCCAGTGGTAAATCCAACTTTCTATAAGTATGTAAACCTGCTTTAAATTCCTTAGGATCTGGTACAAAATAAGTAATTGGTATATTGTGCTTTATAAAATCAAATTGAAAAGACGAATAATCAGTAATTAACATATCATATTCTTTTGGTGAAACTTCATTTTCACTTAAAATAATATTTTTACTACATTTATCCTCAAAAATTTCTTTATAGCAGTTAAAGTTTGGGTGAAGTTTAAATTCTAGTATTACATTACTTTCTTCTAAAATTTTCTTTAGCCTATTTGAAGTAAGTAATTCTACATTTTTCTTATAAAAATTTGATTTTAGCATTTCTGGCATATTAGCTATTCTTTTTCTTTTTATAAGGTCTCCTACTAAATATTTTCTCCACGATGGTGCATAAATAATTCTTTTAGTTTCATTATCTTTTTTGCTTGTATTATTGCTTTCTACTTCATTTTCTTTTTCGCCATCTATATCAAATCTTGGCATTCCTGCTTTTATTAAATCTTGTTCATTGTATTTATAATTTTTAATTAAATTTTCTTTTTCAAATTCAGAAGAAATAACAATTTTATCAATTTCCTTATTCTCTTTTGCATACATTGATAATAAACTTGCGTATAAAATGCCATGTTGCAAATAAATTAGATCATAATTTGCAATATCTTTGTATAAACCTATACTCTTTCCAAATGGACAATATATACCAAGTGATACATCTGATGTAATTATTTTTTCAGCACTTAAATAATACATTTTGTGTTTTAAACTTCCAAATACAAGTAAATTTTTTCTTTCTTCTTTTGAAAATTTATTTTCTGCAACATCTTTTTGCCCATCATAAACATAATATCTTTTTATTCCATCTTTTATTTTAAAATCGTGTAAAAATTGATAATATCCATTATCATAAACATTATTTGCATCATAATATAGCCATACATTTTTCTTTTTATAAAACATGGCTAAAAGTCTATATATATTACTTTTTACATTAGCTTTATTATGAATTACTGTATTTTTTAAATTTAAAGCTATTTTTTGTATTATATTTGGTTTGTTTTCAATTTCAAATACATTTTTTTCTGGTATATATGAAATAATATATTTTTTATCCTTACTAAGCACTGAATATCTATTATAATTAGTGTTAAGGATACATACATTTGAAAAGAAGTGTTTTGCATTTAATTTCGTTTTATTTACAGTTTCAAAAAATTCAAATTCTTGTACTTCATCTAAATTTATTGTTTCTTCAAATTTATAAAAAGTATTTGTTTTAATGTTAGATTGATAATGCGATTTTACAGATTCTTCTAATGTTAATTCTTCTGTTTTTTGCTCACCATTTTTTGTTTTATACTTTAAGAAAACTTGTGGTTTTAATATTTCGCAAATTGGTGATTTTACACATCCTAACATATATAATTTTTTATTTTCTATTATTTTAAATCTACTAAAAGCAATTTCCATTGTTGATGAACTCATAAGTTCTTCGCCATTACTTACTATTGTAAAGCTTTTATTAGTGTGGGTTACATCTAAATCTATTCCCTTCATTTTAAAAATATAAAACTTATGATAAATTGGCATTGCTGGCATATTTAAAATTATAGAATTTTCTATGTATTGTAAAACATTTTTTATTCTATTTAGTGCATTTTCATATTCTTTTTCTTCATAATGATATGGAAAAATTTCGTCTCTTTTTATTCTCCACCTTATGTTATTTAAAATAATAGCTTGTATGTAACTTGGTATTCTTCCTTCATTATCTTTAAATTTTTCTATTAGTTTTTCATTATATTTTATTAAGCTTTCAAAAGTATAATATGGATTTGATTTATTTTTAGTAACTGAACCTACATTTTTTCTATAAATATAGGTTGCTTCTTTACAAAATCCAATTTTTTTCTTTTTCATTAATACTTCTGTATTAAAAGCTTCATCTTCTGAGTAGTTCATTTCTTTATTAAATAAAACGTTATTAGCCTTTAAATTTTTAATAATAGTATTTATTGTAGATTGTCCTAAATATGGATTTTCTACTAAATCATATACACCTGTTCCTTTAGTGTAAAAAGAGTATCTATAATGTTTAGTTGGCTTTGCTTTTTCATTTTCGTATATAGTCATAGGATAAGTAACTAAATCTACTTCGTCATAATGTTTATTAAAGAATTTTATTAATAATTCAACAGTATTTTTTGATAAGGTATCATCAGAATCTAAAAATAGTATATATTTTCCTTCTGCTTTTTTTATTCCATTATTTCTTGCTTCTGATACACCTGCATTTTTTTGATTTATTAAAATTATATTTGAATATTTATTAGAAAATTTTTCACAAATTTCTTTGCTATTATCTGTAGAGCCATCATTTATAAGTATGACTTGTATTTTTGAAAAGTCATATTTTTGATTTATTATAGATTTTATACTTTCTTCAACATATTCTTGACTATTATATACTGGTATTATAACTGATAAATCATATTTAAACATTTTTGTACTCCTTTTATTGTTACTTAATTTATTGAACTTTTTAATACTATGGTTTATTAATTTTTTTAACTTTTATTATGTGGTATTTTTTATATTAAAGTTTATGAATTTTTATTTTTTAATATTAATGAATTTTTTTATATGACATATTTTCTAATATTAAAATTTATAATTTTTTATGCTATTTTTAATATTAAGTTTTATTGCTTTTCAGTAAAATTACTTATTATAAACTCAGTTAAAGTTTTTGTAGCATTTTTACTTAAATTTTCTACATATTTGTTGCAAAAGTTCTGTTCCTTTTCTATATTGTATTCCTTTGCTTGTATTAATTTCATAATTTCACTAAAACTTGTACATATTGGTCCAGGCATTTCTTCTTTATAGTTAATATATGTTCCTCTATCGTCCATATAAGTTTCATAATCGTATGCATATAAATATATAGGCTTTTTTGTAACTGCTGCTTCATATACAATTGCAGAATAATCTGTAATAATATAATCTCCTATATGTAAAAGCTCCATTCCTGTCAAAAACTTTCCTTTTTGTATTTTTTTATTATCTACATATATTAGTTCTGTTCCATTGTGTAATTTTATAATTAAGTTATATTTTTCAAAAGGAATTTCTTTTACTATTTGTTCTATAGGAATATTATTTTCCTTTCTTTGTGTAGGGCAATATAATATATTTTCCTTTTTGTTATTAGCTTCTGGATATTTTTCAAAAAAGCTTTTTTGTACTTTATTTTTTTCTTTTTCAGACTGTAAAAAATCCACTCTAGGTAAATTCATTACTTTCATTTGACTAGGTTCTGCATTAAATGCTTCTCTAAAAAATTCTTTAGAAGTATTACTAGATGTTAAAATGTAAGTATAATTACAGTGCATTTTCATTACTTTAGCTAATTTTTCATCTCTTCCATCTTTTTTTCCTAAGGCAGAATAACCAAATTTTTTTAGTGAGCCTAAAGCATGCCAAATTTGTATTACTGTAAGACTTTCCTTTTGCTTTAAAATACAAACTGGAATACAATAGCTATCTAATATAACCACTTTTGAAGTTGCAATATGATACATTTGCTTAAACATATGAAAAGTATATTTTACTTTATTTGCTAAGCCATTTTCTAATCTCTTACAAAGTGTAACAATTTTTATATTAGATTTTTCTTTTTTCAATTCACTAATTAGCATTTTATAATCCATAGGAATTTCATTAGATTGCCTACTAATAAATGTTATTTTATTTTTTTGAGTTGGAAATAATTTTATAAAAAAATATATAACATTTAAAAACGCAATTCCTATTTTTAAAGCAATTGCTTGCATTTTAATTTCATTCCTTTCTAATGCGCACATCTGATTGGAAAATAATTAATTTTTCAATCTTTTCTCCTAAACTGCATTAATTTATAATTTTTGCTATATTAATTTTGTTCTATTATTTTCATTTCCATCTAAAATTGCTTATAAATCGTGCTATTATGTAAATTATTTTTCATTAAATTTGTTTATAAATCACACTATTATGTAAATTATTTCTCATTAAATTTGTTTATAAATTGCACTATTATGTAAATTATTTTTCTTTTTTAGTTTCAAAAATCCACTTGCAAGTTTTTTCAGTAGAATGTCCATCACATGCTCCTACAAATTTTTCTTTAAATACTTTCCTTTTTTCCTCTTCTAAGCTTTCACTTTGTATCGCATTTAATAGCTCTTCATTTGTTTTTGCTACCTTGCCATATACATATTCTTTAAATGGAAAATACAAACCTCTATCATTTTCATAAAGCTCTAAATCATAAGCAAAATATATTATTGGTTTATTTACAAAAACATAATCAAAAATAAGTGATGAATAATCTGTTATTAAAATATCTGTTACTAACATTAAATCATTTATGTCTCTTTCTTCAGATAAATCATAATAAAAATCAGAATATTTTTTGTACTTATTAAACTTTTTTGCATTTTGTTTTTTAGAAGATATTTTATTATAAATAAATGGATGCCATTTAAAAATAAAAATATAATTTTGTTGTTTTAATTTCTTATATATTTTTTCTAAATCTAGTTTTTCTAAGTCATAATCTGCATCATAATACTGCGTTCCTCTATAAGTTGGAGCAAATAAAATTACTTTTTTTCCTTTCATAAAAGGATATTTTTCTAATAATTCTGCTTTTTTAGAATTTATATATTCTTTATTAAAGAATATATCTGTTCTTGGAAAGCCCTTTGCTTGCACCTTTTCAATATCAAGTGAAAAGGCTTCTGCATAGCATGGTCTAATTGCTTCAGAACTAGTAATAACTTTAGTGTACTTTTTATAACCTTTATGAATTCTTTTTAAATCTGTTTTTTCTCTGCTATGGCCGAACTTTTTAAAAGCACCTGGACCATGCCACAATTGTACTAATTCTTGATTTTTTCTTACTTTCATATAAGAGGTAGCTTGTACTAAATCTTCTAAAAGTATATATCTTGAAGTAGATAAGTAGTATACTTTTTTAATTTTGGTTTTAAAGCTAATTTTTGCCCCTTTTCTTTTTATTTGTACAATTTTTTCATATTTATTATCTGGTAAATAATCATAAACGCTTTTTAAATTTCCTCCAAGAACTGCTCTATCATCTGATATAAAAAGCACTCTGTTATTTACTAAAGGAAATAATATAAATATTCTATTTAAAATCATAATTACAAATTGACCAATTTTTCTAATTACTTTTTTGAAAAATTTCTTCACTATAATTTATTCTCCTTTTAATATTTTAACATTAGTTTTTTAAAAAATTTCATTCTTTTCTTGCTTCGCTCAAACGCATAGAAATATTTCTTTCAAACTAAACTCTTATTGTGCACTATTTAATTTTTTTAATTTGATTATATATTTATTAAATTCTTTTCAAATTAAAAATTCCATTTCATAACTGTTTTAAAGTCGTTATTTAAGTCCCTTTCAAAAGCTTCGTTTATATCATTTAATTGATTAATTTCTATTTCTTCTGAAATAATATTGCTTAAATATCCTTGTATTTGCTTGTCCTGTGCTAATTCAACTGCCTTTTCAAAATCTTCATAACCACTTCTACTACTACCTACAAGAACTAAACCTTTTTCTAGTACCATTCTAGTATTAATTCCTATAGGATCTTCTGATACACCAAGCAAAGCTATAGTACCTTCTGGATTAATATGATCTATTATTTGATTTACAGCATCCGCCGATTTATTTCCACCAACACATTCAAAGGCATGATCTACTTGAAAGTTTGGCTCTATATCTGTAATTAATTTCACTTCATCTGCAAAAGAAAAGTATGAAAGTTTTTCCATTCTTGTTCCTAATACAATAATTTTGCTATCTGGAAAATAACTTTTAAGTAATAAAGTAGTAATATAACCAACTGTTCCACATCCCCAAACTCCAATTGTATTTCTTCTTTTATGGCTTTTCCTTAAAAAGCTTTCTATACCGCTTATAGAAACACTACAAAGTTCAAGTAATGAGCCTACATTTTCTTCAATATTACGTATTGGTATAATTCTATCTCTATCCATATAAACTACATTTTGCATAAATCCATCTGCTGAACTTGAACGAAATTTAGAACTTCTTAAATAATTTTCATGAATTATATCATCTTTTTCTACAGGAGTATTAGGTATTAAAACTACTTTTTCACCTTTTTGGTATTCACCTTTTTTATCATAAACAACTTCTCCAACTGCTTCATGTATAAGTCCAAGTGGTAATTTTTTATCTAAAACTTCTTTTTTTCTTCTGCCTTGATAATAACGTTGATCTGCTGCACAAATTGATAAATAAGTTGGTCTTACTATTACCATACTATCTTCATATTGCTCGTCCTTAAAAAAAGTTTCTATATTTTTTGGAGATACTAATTTTACAATTTCATTTATCATATTAACCTCTATTCCATCTCTTCGCTCGGCACTAAGTGCCATGAAAAAATTTTTTTATTTTTCACACTAAAATTCCTTTCTTGCTTTGCCTAGAAGGTAATACATCAGTTATGAAAATTTACTCTACTTATAACTATTCTTCTCCATCTTTTAAATTATTAAGCATTAAATTTGCCATTTTTAAATCATATTTTGTAGTAACCTTCATATTGTAGCTTTCACCAATAACTATTCCTACTGGCTTTTCTTTTAATATGTATACTTTAGCTGCATCTGTTAAAATTTCTTTTTCTTCAGCTGTTAAAGCTTCATAAGTTTTTATAAATTCACTTACATTAAAACTTTGTGGAGTTTGACCTTGATACATATAACTTCTAACAGGTATATTTGATAAAACATTTCCATCAGTTGATTCTACAATAGTATCTACTGCAGGAATTACAGTATCTGTTGCGCCATATTTTTGACATAATTTTACATTATCTTCTATAATTCTTTGTGTAACAAATGGTCTTACTGCATCATGTGTTACTACAATGTTGCTATCATCTTTGTAGTTTTCATTAATATATTTGCATACATTCATTACAGTTTCATTTCTAGAAGCTCCGCCTTTAATAACATGAATTCTACTATCACTGCAATATTTATCTATTATATCTTCTGTATAGCTTACCCAATTTTCTGGAACAGCAACTATAATTTCATCAATTGATGCTGAAATTAAAAATTGCTCTATTGTATGAATAATAATTGGTTTTTGTCCTAGCATTAAAAATTGTTTTGGTAAATCGGTTTTTCCCATTCTAGTACCACTGCCTCCAGCAAGTATTCCTGCAAAGTTCATATTTTTTTCCTCCTATTATATATAATTTATATATTGCTTTATTTATTTTGCATATTACATATTGCTTATTATTTATATTTTTATTTTTTGCATATTTCTTATTATTTTGTTTATTGCTTATACTTTGTATATTGTGCTTACTTTTTATATTTTTAATATTGCATATTTTTACATATGTTTAATATTTTGCATATTTAGTTTTTATTATTTTTTATTTATAGTATAGAATTGTCATAAACATCAACTGCATCTTGTATATCTCCATCAAAAGTAACTATACCCTTTTCCATTACCATTCCTCTACTACAAAATTCCTTTGCCACACCTGTTGCATGTGTTACAAACAAAAGAGTTACATTTTCCTTATTTACAATTTCATTTACTTTTTTTACACATTTACGTTTAAACTCTTCATCTCCAACGCTTAAAGCTTCATCTACTATTAATATTTCTGGATTTATATTAACATTTATTGAAAAACCAAGTCTTGCTTTCATACCACTTGAATATGTTCTTACTGGTTGATCTATATATTCTTCTCCAATTTCAGCAAAATCTATTATACCTTGTTCTAGCTCACTTATTTCTTTATCTTTTAACCCTAATAACTGACCTTTTAAATAAATATTTTCTCTTCCAGTAAATTCAGGATCAAAACCAGAGGTTAATTCAAGAAGCGCGCTAACTCTACCTTTTACTGTTATTTCTCCATTTGTTGGAAAACATACACCTGTAATCATTTTTAAAATAGTAGATTTTCCTGCACCATTTCTTCCAAATAAGGCTACAGATTCGCCTCTTTTTATTTCAAAGGAAACATCATTAACAGCTTTTTTCTCTATGAATTTTATTTTCTTGCAAAAGGTATATAGCAACCTTCTTTTATCATTTTTAAATAATTTATACATTTTAGTTACATGATCAAATTTAATCACTACGTCTTTTTGTTTTTTCATTTTTAATCTCATTCCTCCATAAGGCACAAATCTGGCTTAGAAAAATATTTTTCAATCTTTTTTCTATTTTAAATTACATTTCTTTCTTGCTTTGCTCGAAGGCACACATAGGTATGAAAGCTTTTGGTTCTTTCAAACTAACTTAATACATCTGGAATTTCTTTTCTTAATTTTTTATATGCCCAAATAGTAAAGGCTAATAATATAACTGTTATAATAACAAAATATAATAATCTTTTTGGTTGTTGCCAAAACCACGTACCATTTATGAAACAGTTCCTAAAACCATTAATTAAATAAGTTACTGGATTTACATTTAAAAGCTTTTTTATCCATCCGATTTTTATTGTGTCTGGATTCCATATTATACCAGATAACCAAAATATTGCTGTGACCATAGATTTTACTAAATTTCCAAAGTCTTTACTCATAGATGATAAAAGTGATGAAAATAAACTCCATATAGTAAAGAATATAAACATAAGTAATAAATAAAATGGTAACTGTATCATATAAATTGTTGGCGGATATCCCATACATATAAATATAACAAGCATTATAAATATTAAAGCAAGGCATATCCAAAATTTCGAAATACTAACAAAAGTAGGAATTGTAGATACCGGAAATTTCATTTTAGTTACTAAATAACTATACTTTCTAATTGTATCTGTTCCACTTGTTAACATATCACTCATGTAAAACCATGGTATTACACCTGCAATTAGCCACAAAAAGAATGGATAGCCGGTTAACCGGTTTTCCAGCTCTTAGACCTATTTCAAAGGTAAACCAATATACAAAAATAGTAACAGCAGGTTTAATAATGGCCCATGACCACCCAAGTGCTGCACCTCTATAAGTTTTTACTAAATCTGCTTTAGCTAGCTTTATAATTTGTTGAAAATATGTAATATGATCTTTTATTATATCTATTAATATCATTGTTTTCTCCTCTAATGCCTTTTGGTTTTATAAAAAATAATATTTTTGCTTTTTATATATTTTTAGTTTCAATTGCTTTTCCTATAATATCATAATTGAAATTGTTTTTCAAGCAGTTAATATGTAATTCTACAATCTTAGCTAATTATTTTAGAAGCGGTTTTTCTATAAATTGAATTTTAACATAAAAATCACTAAAAAAGAGTGTTTTTCTAAACACTCTCATATATTATAAAATAATTTTCCATTCTTTTTATTATTTTAACTGTAGAACTGTAATACATTCAACGTGTGCTGTATAAGGAAACATATCTACTGGCTGAATTTTTCTTATTTCATATTTTTGTTCAAATAAATTCAAATCTCTTACCATAGTTGCAGGATTACAACTAATATAAACTATTTTTACTGGTTCTGTTCTTAAAATATTAGAAATTGTTGTATTGTCTAATCCTCTTCTTGGTGGATCTACAAATATAACATCAGGCTTTCCGCTTTTAGCCATAACTTCTTCTAAAGTTTTTTCTACATCTCCACATAAAAATTCTATATTCTGTATGTTATTTAATTTTGCATTTTCTTTTGCATCTTTTACAGCATCTTCAACAATTTCAATACCATATACTATTTTTGCTTTGCTAGACGCAAAAATTCCAATTGTTCCTATTCCACAATATAAATCTAACACTGTTTCATTTCCAGTTAAATTAGCAAATTCTATTGCTTTATTATATAAAATTTCGGTTTGTATAGGATTTGTTTGATAAAATGACATCGGAGATATTTTGAAAGTATAGTCGCCTAATTTATCATAAATATAACCGTTTCCAAATAAAACAATATTTTTGTTACCTAGTATTACATTTGTATTCTTAGAATTAATATTTTTTACAATTGTTTTTAATTCGTACTGTTCTAACTGTTTATTATTTTTAAACTCTTGTTTTATTTTTTCTACTAATTCTTGTTCTTTAGGTAATTTTTCTTCATTGCTTACTAAAATGCACATTACTTCTTTAGTTTTTAGTCCTATTTTTATAACAATATGCCTTATACATCCGCTTGCCAGTTTGTTCATTATATACAGAAATATTATTTTCTTTTATAAATTCTATTATTTTTTTAGCTATAATTTCAGAAATTTGATTTTGTATAAAACATTTTTCTATTCCAATTATTTCATGACTTCTTTTTGCAAAAATTCCTACAATAGGCTTATTTTCTTTGTTTAAGCCTACTGGATATTGAGCCTTATTTCTATAATGCATAGGATTTTCCATTCCAATAGTTTTTTCTACTTGTATTTTTTCTTTTAAAGTTTTATTAACTAAATTTTGAACCATATTTTGTTTCATATTTAATGTAGCAGTATATTCAATATGCCTTAAAGAACATCCGCCACACCTTTTGTATGTAGCACAATCTGCTTCTTTTCTTACTGGAGATTTTTCTAATATTTCTATTATTTTTCCAAAAGCATGTGAAGTAGTTACTTTTAAAATTAGAATTTTACATTTTTCACCTTTTATTGCACCTGAAATAAATATGGTATATCCATCTATTTTAGCAATTCCTTCACCTTCATATCCATTATCTATAATATCTACAATGTATTCTTTATTTTTTTCTACTGGCATTTTCTTTATATTTCCTCACTTCAAAATTTATTTGATTATATGATATAATATATTTTTTGTCTATACAAATATTTAAAAATTATAATTAGCTAAATATATTTTAGATTATACATAAAAAAAATCCCCCGAAGGGGCTGAAGTTTAATTAACTTCAGGGTTCGGGAGAATAGAGCTTGAGGGTTCCATCTGCATTATACAATACGCTCATAGTTCCTGCATCACTTCCATCCAAATAAGTATACATTACCATAGTGTCTGGATCATACATAATCATCTGATAAGCGTAATTGCCAATCCAGCCTTTTGCTACTACAGTAAATGTTCCAGCTACAGATTGGCTGTCACTTTCAGATGAATGAGGCTGTGTTGTACATGAGCAGAGTAACCACCACAGTGTGAGGGCAATAATTATTGCAAGCAACTTCCGTTTTTTCATTGTAAATTCCTCCTTAAATTTGATAGCTAATATATTATAACAGAAATCAATATAAAAGTAAACAATTACAAGTTTTATTTACATTTACAAGATAATACGTAAATTTTAAAAGTAAATTCCAAAAGAAATATATCGAATTAGAAGTAATCTTTACACAAAATTAAATTTGTAAGATTAACTTCTATATAGTATAATAAATCTTAGATGTTTCTAAGGTTAAATGGAGGTAGTTATGAAAAATTTACATTTAACTCTAGAAAATAGACAAGCAATCCAAATTGGCCTTGAAAAAGGTTTGTCTAGAACTGAAATTGCTAAAATTATCAATAAAGATATTTCAACTGTTGCTAAAGAAATTAA
>CANRKF010000013.1 GCA_947631145.1 uncultured Clostridia bacterium
TTAAAAATTTATTAAAAGATATTAGAAGTAATTGTTTTACTAGAGAAGCTTTTATATATGAGCAATCAAACAGAATAACAAAAGCAATAAAAGAAACATATGGAGATGATCCAGAATTTGAATGGGAAAAGTTTCCTGGATATGCAACTTTTAGAAATAAAGATAGTAAAAAATGGTATGGAATAATAATGAATCTTGATAAAAGCAAATTAGAAGAAAAATCTAGTGGAGAAGTAGAAATAATTAATATAAAACTAGAACCAAATGAAATAGAATATTTACTAAAACAAGATGGATTTTTTTCTGCATATCATATGAATAAGAAAAGTTGGATTACGATTATATTAAATAATACTATATCAGATGAAAAAATAATGAGCTTAATTGAAAAAAGTTATTCATATACAGTTACAAATAAAAATTGTGCTAAAAACGAGTGGATAATACCTGCAAATCCAAAATATTTTGATATAGAAAAAGCATTAAAAGAAAATAAAACAATAATGTGGAAACAAAGCACAGATATTAAAATAAATGATATTGTATATATATATGTTGGCAAGCCTTATTCATCAATTATGTATAAATTTAAAGTAATAGAAGTAAATATTCCATATGAATATAAAGATGAAAATTTGAAAATGCAAAAAGTTATGAAAATAGATTTAATAACAAAATATGAAAAAGGAGAATTATCTTTGGATAAACTAAAAAAATTTGGAGTAAATACAATTAGATGTCAAAGATATATGCCATTAACTTTAAGTAACTACATAAATAAAATTGAAAAATAAATTATAATTTCAAAAAATTGCATAAATGTTGTTCATATTTTTACAAATTAGTCATTAATTAGTCATAAAAATAATTTAGACTATAATATAGTTATTAATAAATGTAAGATATTATCTATTATGAAGTGAGGTAATGTGTATATGGAAGAAAATATAAGTGATCTAAATTATATAAAAGAAAGAGGAAATGAATTTAAAAAAATAATGTTAATGTATAATTGTGCTTTAAAAGAAATAGAAACCAAAATACAAATAATTAGTGACGAATTTCAAATGTTATATAGTTATAATCCAATAGAACACATAAAAACAAGAATTAAATCACCAGAAAGTATAATAAAAAAATTAAAAAGAAAAGAGTATCCCATAACCTATAATAGTTTAGTAAACAACATAAATGACGTTGCAGGCATTAGAATAATATGTTCATTTATTCCAGATATATATAAAATGGTAGAAATGTTTGATAAATCTACTGATATAAACATAATAAAAAAGAAAGATTATATAAAAAATCCAAAAGAAAGTGGATATTCAAGTTATCATCTTATTGCAACTGTTCCAGTAAGTTTTGCAAATGGAATTGTAGATGTTAAAGTAGAAATCCAAATAAGAACAATAGCAATGGACTTTTGGGCAAGTTTAGAACACAAAATAAAATATAAATATTCAGAGGAATTGCCTAAAAACGTTCAAAAAGAATTAAAAGAATGTTCTAAAATGGCTAATAAATTGGATAGGAAAATGTCTAAATTAGGAGGAAATTTAATAGAAGAATTTGAGCAAGATATGGCTAACAATAAAAAGAATAAAGAGCAAAAGTTTTTAAAATCATATATACCTTTAATAGTTGATAAAATAACTCAAAATGCATAAATTTTCAAAAAATATATGATAATAAATTAAAAACTATTTATATAAAAGGCAGGTAATTATTTGAAATTATCTGCCTTTTATGATAATATATGTAAAAATAAAATATTAAATTTTAGAAAAAATAGGAGTATAAAGTATGGCAAATATATTTTTATACATTTGGCTTTTTTGTATGATATTTTCACCGTATATAATATGCATGATATTATTTGCTATTATAGTATTTTTTATAAAAAAAGTAGCAGGAAAAAATGTGAGCTCTAAAAGTCTAATATATATTATAATACTTTGTATGTTAATAGGATGTTCATTATGCCATAATTTAAGTGCAAAACCTGATAAAACATATTCAGAAATGAAAAAAATTAACAACAGTGAAAGACTTATAGGCTTGACTAAAAACGAAGTTATTGCATTATTAGGAGAGCCACAAAATGAAGATACAGAAAATTTATATACATATGATGCAGGTACATTAACTAATTATTTATTTTTAGGAGAAAGAGATTTTTATGATTTATATGTATGGTTTAATGAAAATGATACAGTAAAATCCACTTCAATAGATAAAAAAAGGGGAGGATAATTAATAATGATAGAAATGTATAATACAAATATAGAAACAAACGAAACTACAAAAACCAAGAATTATGAAAAAGGAAATTGGATTAATTTAATTTCTCCTTCAGAAGAAGAAATTAAGGAAGTTTGTAAAAATATAAACATACAAGAAGATTTTATAAAATATGCCTTAGATTATGAAGAAAAAGCCAGAATTGATACAGAAGATGAAGATAATACAACATTATTTATTATAGATGTACCAGTTCTTGAAAAAGAAGGAGATACATTAATTTATAGTACAATGCCAATAGGAATTATAACAGTTCGAGATGATTATATTATAACAGTATCAATTAAAGAAAATGCAATAATTCAAAATTTAACAAAAAATAAAAATATAATTACGTATAAAAAAAGTAGATTTATATTACAAATATTATATTCAAATGCTTCTTTATATTTAGACTTATTAAAAAAAATAAATAAAGAAACAGAAATTGCAGAATCTGTTTTAAAAAACTCTATGAAGAATAAAGAATTATTAAAATTATTAAGTTTAGAAAAAAGCTTAGTATATTTTACAACCTCATTAAAATCAAATGAAATAGTTATGGAAAAAACAATGAGGGGAAAAGTTATGAAATTATATGAAGAAGATGAAGATTTATTAGAAGATGCAATTACAGAAAATAAACAAGCTATAGAAATGGCAAAAATTTATAGTGATATTTTAAATGGAACTATGGATGCTTATGCTTCTATTATTTCAAATAATCTAAATAGAGTTATGAAATATTTAACTTCAATTACAATTATTTTAGCAATACCAACAATGGTATCAAGTTTTTGGGGAATGAATGTACCAGTACCAATGCAAAAAAATCCATTTGGATTTATTATAATTTTAATTTTTTCTCTATTATTAACATTAATTGTAACAATATGGCTAAATAAGAAAGATATGCTAAAATAGATTTTTATTAAATAAAATATAATATTTCTAATCTTAATTATAATGATATGACAAATAATAAAATATGCAAAAATAAATTTTATGAAATAAAATATAATATTGTTAACCTTAATTATAATGATATGGCTAAATAATAAAAATATGCTAAAATAGATTTTTATTAAATAAAAAATACAATTTTGTAAAATAATGCCTCTTTAAAATAAGCATAAAAAAAACTAAAAAGAATATACTAAAAATGAAAACTATTTTGTATACAAAATTAAGGAGGATATAAAAATGAAAATTATAGATAAAATTGCACTTTTATTAGTCATAATAGGAGCTATAAACTGGGGATTAATAGGAATATTTAATTTTAACTTAGTAGATGCTATATTTGGAGTAATGTCTATTATAAGTAGAATTATTTACATTTTAGTTGGTATTTCTGGTTTATGGGCAATTAAATTATTATTTGATAACAAATAATAGTTTAATAAAAAATTTTAAAAAGTTAAAAAAATATTATTAACGAAGACAATAAAAAACTTAAAAATTAAAAAAATATTATTAGTACAAAAAAATAAAAATAAAATTAAAAATAGTATTTATTTCAAAATAATTGGAATAAATACTATTTTATTTAATTAGCACTTGTTAAAATGCATTTCTTATTAT
The DNA here is from genome assembly GCA_947631145.1 of uncultured Clostridia bacterium. GTDB lineage: Bacteria > Bacillota > Clostridia > TANB77 > CAG-508 > CAG-273. Next base: position 3,868 of record CANRKF010000013.1, read on the forward strand.
ATAATAAACTACGTAAACTAATAAGTATACAAAATTTTTATTATAAGGAAATCGTTTACTTTGCAAAAAATACCACGAGTTAATCACTCGGGCAGACTAATAATAAAAATTCTGTATAACTATAAACATAAATATATAATACAAGGAGGAAACGAAATGCTTACGGCAACAGGAGTAACAGTTAGATTTGGAAAAAGAACTTTATTTGAAGATGTAAATATAAAGTTTAATAAAGGGTGTTGTTACGGAATTATTGGTGCAAATGGTTCTGGAAAATCCACCTTTTTAAAAGTATTGTCAGGAGAAATAGAGCCAAGCAAAGGAGAAGTTACAAAAGAAAAAACAGAAAGAATATCTGTATTAAAACAAGACCACTTTGCTTATGAACTATATTCAGTTATGGACACAGTTATAATGGGAAACAGTGAACTGTATGAAATTATAAAAGAAAAAGATGAAATATATGCCAAACCAGACTTCTCAGAAGCGGATGGAATGAGAGCCGCAAAACTAGAAGAAAGATTTAGCGAATTAGATGGTTGGAATGCAGAATCAGATGCTGCAGTTTTATTAAATGATTTAGGAATAGCTCCAGAAAAGCATTATGCCCTAATGAAAGATTTAGAAGCAAAAGATAAAGTAAAAGTATTGTTAGCACAAGCCTTATTTGGAAATCCAGATATTTTACTATTAGATGAGCCTACAAATGACTTGGATTTAAAAAGCATCAGTTGGCTAGAAGAATTTTTAATAAACTTTGAAAATACAGTAATTGTAGTATCACACGATAGATACTTTTTAAATAAGGTATGTACACATATAGCAGATGTAGACTTTGGAAAAATAAAAGTATATCCGGGAAACTATGATTTCTGGTATGAATCAAGCCAGCTTGCATTAAAACAAATGAAAGAAGCAAATAAGAAAAAAGAAGAAAAAATTAAAGAATTACAAGAATTTATTGCAAGATTTAGCGCAAATGCTTCAAAATCAAAACAAGCAACATCACGTAAAAAATCCTTAGAAAAAATAGAATTAGATGAAATAAAACCATCAAATAGAAAATATCCATATATTGATTTTAAGCCAGATAGAGAACCGGGAAAAGAAATTTTACAAGTAAAAAATATTTCAAAAACAATAAACGGAGAAAAAATATTAAATAATGTAACATTTACTGTAAAAGCAGGAGATAAAATTGCATTTTTAGCAGATAATGAAAACGCTAAAACCGTGTTATTTCAAATAATTGCAGGAGAGCTAGATCCAGATGAAGGAGAACTAATTTGGGGAACTACAATTACTCAAAATTACTTCCCCAAAGATAATAATTATTTATTTGAATCAGATTTATCCATTACAGATTGGTTAAGGCAGTATTCAAAAGATCCAGATGAAACCTATGTAAGAAGTTTTTTAGGAAGAATGCTATTTTCAGGAGAAGAAGCACTTAAAAAAGTTAGTGTTTTATCAGGAGGAGAAAAAGTAAGATGTGTTTTCTCAAAAATGATGCTTTCAGGTGCTAACTTTTTAATCTTTGATGAACCAACAAACCACTTAGATATGGAATCAATAACAGCCTTAAATGAAGGAATGATAAAATTTAAAGGAAATATGCTATTTACATCACATGATCATCAGTTAATGCAAACAGTTGCAAATAGAATTATAGATTTAAAATCAAATGGTGTAGTAGATAGAGAAGTAACATACAATGAATATTTAGGAGTAGAATAGAAAATACAATAAATAATTAGGCATAGAATAAGAAATAAAATACAATGAATGTTTAGAAGAATGATAAGTAACATACAATAAAATATTTAGAAGTAGAATAAAAAATAAAATACAATGAACATTTAGTAGAATGAGAAGTAATATATAATTAATATTTATAAGTAGAATAAGGAGGAATAAATATGTTTTGTAATAATTGCGGAAATAAAATAGAAAATAATGATGTATTTTGTAATAAATGTGGATCCAAAGTAGGACCAGAAATGGGAAGTATTGTATTTGCTAGGCAAAGTAAATTTTATGGCTCTTTAATACCTATAAAAGTATTTATAGATGGTAATTTAGTAACAACAGTAGGAAATGGCAAAGAAGAAAAAGTACAAGTTTCCGTAGGAAAACATAAGTTAGCCTTTAATTTATGGAGTGGAAATGATGTAGAAGATATTGAGCTTACAAAAGAACATCCAAATATTAAAATAAACTTTGCATTAAAAATGGGAGCAGTTACAAGTAAGCCAAAAATAATAAGCATTGAAAATTTATAGTAGCAATAGGTTTATAGGTAAATCCTTTATTAAAAACCTAAATATATTATACAAGGATTCAGTAAAAATGGAAAAACAAGAGAGAATAGCAAGTAAAATAGCAGAAGAGTTAAACATAAAATTATTACAGGTAACTAAAACAATAGAACTAATAGATAGTGGAAACACTATCCCTTTTATTGCGCGTTATAGAAAAGAAGTTACACGGAGGGCTTTCCGATGAAACTTTAAGAGAATTTGGAGAAAGATTAACATATTTACGAAATTTAGAAGCCAGAAAAGAAGAAGTTAAAAATTCTATTGAAGCACAAGGAAAATTAACAGATGAAATAGTAGCATCATTAGAACTAGTAAATACTTTAGCAGAAGTAGAAGACATTTATAGACCATATAAACAAAAGAAAAAAACAAGAGCAACTGTAGCAAAAGCAAAAGGTCTAGAGCCACTTGCAAACATTATATTAGAACAAAAAGAAACCACACCAATAGAAGAAATAGCTAAAGCATATGTAACAAAGCCAGAAAATATAAATGAAAATACGCCAAAAGAAGCAATAGTAAAAAATGTAGAAGAAGCACTACAAGGTGCAAAAGATATTATTGCGGAAATAATTTCAGATAACCCAGAATATAGAAAGCAAATAAAAAGAAGATGTTATAGAGAAGGATTTATTGTAACTAAGGCTACGAAACCAGAAGAAAAAACAGCATATAATATGTATTATGAATTTAGCGAAAAAATAAATCAAATACCAAGTCATAGAATTCTAGCAATTAATAGAGGAGAAAAAGAAGAATATTTAAAAGTAAAATTAGATAAAAATGAAGAAGACATTATAAATTACATAAAAAAAGATGTTATAAAAGGCAAAACACAATTTACTGAAATATTAGAAGACACAATTTTAGATAGTTGGGAAAGACTAATAGAGCCATCAATAGATAGAGAAATAAGATCAGACTTAACAGAAAAAGCAGAAATACAAGCAATTAAAGTATTTGGCAAAAATGCAAAACCACTTCTTTTAGCAGCACCACTTAAAGGCTATACTGTTATGGGATTTGATCCAGCTTATAGAACAGGTTGTAAAATAGCAGTAATAGATGAAACCGGAAAGCTTTTAGATACAACAACAGTATATCCAACAGAACCACAAAATGATGTGGAAGGTGCTAAAGCTAAATTAAAAGAATTAATAAAAAAATATAATGTAAATGTAATTGCAATTGGAAACGGAACAGCATCACGCGAATCTGAAAGTTTTGTATCTGATATGATAAAAGAAATAAAAGAAGATGTACATTATGCAATTGTAAGCGAAGCGGGAGCATCTGTATATTCTGCATCAAAACTTGCAACAGAAGAATATCCAGATATTAATGTATCGCTAAGAGGAGCAATTTCCATTGCAAGAAGATTGCAAGATCCTCTTGCTGAACTTGTAAAAATAGATCCAAAAGCAATTGGAGTAGGGCAATATCAACATGATGTTGACCAGAAAAAATTAACAGAAAGTCTAACTGGTGTAGTAGAAGATGCGGTAAATGAAGTAGGAGTAGATGTTAATACAGCAACACCATCACTTCTTTCTTATGTATCAGGAATAAATAAAACAATAGCAGGAAATATTGTAAAATATCGTGATGAAAATGGAAAAATAAAGGAAAGAAAAGAATTACTAAAAGTAGCTAAACTAGGAAAAGCAGCCTTTGAACAATGTGCAGGATTTATTAGAATTCCGGGTGGAAAAAATCCACTAGAAATAACTGCAGTTCACCCAGAAAGTTATGAAATAGCAGAAAAATTACTAGAAAAAATAGGATATAAAGCCAACGACTTGCTAGATAAAGAAAAAATAAAAGAAATAAGAAGTAGCTTAGAGAATATTAAATTACAAGAAACTGCAAAAGAACTAGAAGTAGGAGAAATGACTTTAAAAGATATAATAGAAGAATTATCAAAACCGGGAAGAGATCCTAGAGATGAAATGCCAAAACAAATTTTAAGAGCAGATGTATTAAAATTTGAAGACTTAATAGAAGGAATGGTTTTAAGTGGAACTGTTAGAAATGTAACAGATTTTGGTGCCTTTGTAGATATTGGTGTAAAACATGATGGCTTAGTGCATATTTCTGAATTAAGTAATAGTTTTGTAAAAAATCCATCAGATGTAGTTTCAGTAGGAGATATTGTTAAAGTAAAAGTAATTGGAATAGATAGTGAAAGACAAAAAGTAAAACTTTCTATGAAAGATGTGTAAAAATAAAATTAATTTTTGCTATAAATATGAAAAATGAATAAAAATAAAATTAAATTTGTTATAAAATGCAAAAAATAAATAAAAGAAAAATTAAATTTGTTATAAAATATAAGAAATAAATAAAAGTAAAATTAAATTTGTTATAAAATATAAAAAATAAGTGAAAGTAAAATTAAATTTTGCTATGAAATATAATATAAAAAATGCATAAAATACAATTAAACTTTAATTATGAAAAAAGTACCAGGAAATAAAACTAATAAAATTTATAATCTTGTAAATAATCTTATAGTAGATATTACAAGATTATTTTTTTTAACTTCGTAATATTATAAAATATAATTTTATAAAGGAGGATAACATGAAAAAAACAAGCAAAATTTTAATTTTAACTATTACATTACTTTTACTTATTTTTGCTAGCAATTTTGTAAAAGCAGCCCAAGAAAATTATGCACAAATAAGTAATTTATCTGGCGGAGATGTAAACTTAACTGGTTCTGGAACAGCAGATGTAAAATTAAAATATAACAGATTAAATCTTACTTGGTATAAAGCAGATCCAGACATAGGAAGAACTGTAGATGGATATTGGGTAGGATATAAAGTTGATTTCCCAGAAAGTTTAGGAGGAAATAGCGCAGATCAAGCAACAGTTGAAAAAGCAAAATATCATACTAAATTTACTGGATACGAATGGTCAGCACCAAAATCTTTCTATAATGCAAGAGATGGACAATGGTTTATGACAGGCTGGGTTCAAATAACTCAAGAAATGCTTAATGCTAATGAAGGAGATTTTGAATTATTTGAAGCTCAATTTGACTGGGAAGGAGACGGAGAATATGAGCAAACTATGAAAATAGAAATAAATGCTGAAAATGTTGTACTTGATTCATCAAAGGTATCAACTGTTAATATTAAAGAAACAGGAAATGGTGCTAGTGATGATGTAAGAAAATTTTATATAGAAACAGGTAAATCTTTAAATGAAGGTCTAGTAGAATCAGAATTGAACCTTTTAAAAATTATAGAAAATAAAGAAGGTTTTGTAAAATTTTATGAAGAAGGCAAAGAGGATGAAGAATTTTCTTTCGATGACCCAATAAACGATAAAGAAATAACAATAATAGCTTTATTTAATAAAATAGATCCAGAACCAGAAGAGCAACCTACTCCAAAGCCAACAGTTACACCAAAACCAACCAATACGCCAAAACCAGAAAAAGATGAAACACCAAAAACAGGAACTGCAGAACCAATTAATTATGTAATAGTAGCAACATCTACATTAATGATTTTAAGCTTAGCAATTATTAGTTCAAGAAAAAAATAATATAAAAATGTCGCTTTAGGGACGTTTCTTGACGCGACAGTTTGTCGCATTTGGGACACATGTTAAAAAATATATCTAACAAGACAGACAGTATGTGTTAAAACCCCAATACCTAAGTTAACAAATTTCCCTAAAGCAACAAAGTATTCTTTTCAAAACTTAACAATAATAAAATTTTGAATAATATCTTTTGCAGAATACTTTTAAAAAAATACTTTTTGAAAAATACTTTTTGAAAACAACCTTTTATAAAATATCTAATTATTAATTATTTCATACTCACTAATATCTGGCTCAGCAAAAACATCTTCAGTTACAGTGTTAAATTCATATACATATTCAGTTATAAGCTGAGTATTTTCATCTTGATTTCCACCTACTGTACAAATAGGAAGACCAGTTTGCTTATCTATATACATAGCTCCATATATACTTTTATTAGCAGGAGCGGATATATAATAGCATTCTTTTCCATGATATTCTTGTGGTTGAACTGTTGTAAATAGAGAAAATACAAACAAATCCCACAAATTTCTTCTACCGCCAAAATAAAACATATCAACTTCATTTGAAAAATCAAAATATGCTGACGTATTTTGACCTAAATATACAGTTTTATTTTCTCCTTTTTCAATATAAGTTTTATTAGATATATAAGTATTTTCTTCTGCATTTTCTGGTTTTGAGGCTAATATTTTTATTATTTCATTACCTTCATCTGAATATTTAGTAAATAACATCATTCTTTTATTTTCAAGAGTATATACATCTATTCTTCTAAAAGTTGCACCATCATTACCATAAGCTAATTTGTGATAATCACCGTAATCATAACCATAAGTCATACGATGATAATTAGTAGAAGTAGCATAAGTTTTTGCGTTATTTGATAAATTAGAAAGTATAATCATTTTCCTTACAATATTTCCTAAAAATATAACTATAATCAAAATTAATATTACTTCAAAAATTCTCAATTTATTTCTATATTTTTTCAAATATTTAACTTCTATTTTTTCTACTTTTTTATTGTCAAAATCTAAATCATTTTGCATAGCTTCTAATACTTTTTTACAGTTTTCGCAAGTAGAAATATGTTCTTCTATATATTTATTAGTTTCGTCATTTGTTAATTTTTCAATATAACTTGGCAATAAATCTTGAACAATTTTACAATCTTTATCCATACTAATCACCCTCCTTTAATTTTTGCTTACCTCTATAAAAAGTTACCTTAGCCCAGTTTTCTGATTTGTTTAAAATAATGCCTATTTCTTTAAAACTTAACTCTCCCGTTATTCTAAGATAAATTACTTCTCTAGTTTTCTCATCTAACTTTTGAATTCTTTGATATAGTACCATTTTTTCTTCATTTACAACAACTGCATCTTCAGTTTTTTCTAGTGTTGGAATTTCAAAAAATTGGTTATCATCAATTTTTGTAAGCCTTTTATTTTTTCTACATTCATCATACCATAAGTTTTTTGCTATTTGGCATAACCATACTGAAATTTTACAATTACCCTTATAGGTACCAATCTTTTTTACAGCTCTATAAAAAGTTTCCTGAGTTAATTCTTCAGAAATATTTCTATTATGAGTTAAGCAGAATAAGTACTTATATACTGTTTCAAAATATTGTTTATATATTTGTTCTATATCCTGCATACATTTAACCTCCTTCTGCTTGTAAGCGTTAAAGAAACTTACTAGGCTATTTATAATATTTTGTAAGAATAAGACGTAGAAAAAATAAATTAGTTACAAAATTTTATCAAAAAAGCTTCATGTAGTATTGAACATTTTCAAAGAATATTTTATTATAGACTGAAAATGATACATACTACACGAAGCAGACAATAAAAATTATACTATTACAAAAATTTAAAAGGTAGTTATTAATATTAATTTTTAAATTCTTCTTGAATTTTTTCAATTTCATCATAATGATTTTCTAAAATATCTAAAAATACTTTTGCAATTTCTGGATCGAATTGAGTACCAGAACAATCTTCAATTTCTTCTTTTACAACATCTAAAGGCAAGCTATCTCTATAAGTTCTTCTTGAAGTCATAGCATCAAAAGTATCGGCAAGTGCTGCAATACGAGCAAAATAAGGAATGTCATTACCTTTTAATTTTCCCGGATATCCTCTTCCATCAAATCTTTCGTGATGATGCTTTACAATAGGAATAATATCCTGAAAAGCCTCTGCATTGCATAAAATATGAGCTCCTATAGAAGGGTGATTTTTAATTTCAGAATATTCATCATCTGTTAATTTAGATTCTTTTAATAAAATACTATCTGGAATGCCTATTTTACCAATATCGTGGAATAAGCCTCCAATTTTTAAAGTTTTTAAATCTTCTTCAGGAAGACCAAGATATTTTCCAATTAAAACAGAATATTTAGAAACTCTATCTGAATGACCTCTTGTATATGGATCTTTAGCTTCTACGGTATATCTTAAAGTTTCAATACTATCTAAATATGCTTTTTCTAATTTTTCTATAGTATTTGAAAGTTCATCATTAATTCTTTTAATTTCTTTCATTTGCTCAATTGATTTAATTCCAGATTCAATAAGAAGCAATAATTGGTCAAATTTATCACTTTTTTCACAATAGCCTTGAATATCTAATTTTCTAATAGTTTCAAGAGGTGGAGCTAAATCCTTATGACCTGTAAGTAACAAAATGTATAATTCTTTATTAAACTTTCTAATTTCTTCTACTACTTTATCACCATGAATAGGAGTCATAATAAAGTCTAAAATCATTAAATCAAAATGTTCTTTTTTTATAAGTTCTATTGCTTCCATAGGATCTGTTACACCAGTTAAATCATAACCAGAACGTTTCAAAAACACAGATAAAGAATCTACAATTCCTTCTTCATCATCTACTGCAATTATTTTGTAGCTAGAACTAGTAGCTGACTGCATATTTTTTCTCATAAATTACTTCATTCCTTGCATAATATATTTAGGTTTTTTAAGGCTACCCATAAACCTTTCTTAAAGTAGATCTATTTGCTAAAAGTTAAATAATTCTTTATCTTTAGTTATAATTTATTTAATCGAATTATATCATAATTTGTAATTTTATTACAATTTTTTTACTTAAAAATTATAAAAAAATTAAGTTTAAAAGTAAATTCCAGATTTTTCTAAACAGGGCTTTAATTTTGTAATTAACCAAAAGTATAGTTAATGTAATAATAAAACAACAAGTATTTAAAGTATCATACACAATCTTTCAACTAGATTGTTTAAAAGTTTTTCAATATAAAAAGGGTTCTTATATTATTTATAAAATAAATATTACACCGGCAAAATAATATTAAAAGAAGTACCTTTACCTTCAGCAGTTTCATAAGTAATATTACCATTAAAATGTGCACGAATAGTAGAGTAAGACATAAATAAACCAAGTCCAGTACCATTTTTACCCTTTGTAGTAACCATTTCTTTAAACAATTTTGCTTGAACATTTTTTGGAAGTCCACCAGCATAATCTTTAACAGAAATCATAACATTTTTATTTTCTTCAGTTAATACTAAATCAATTTTTTGATTTGTTTTTCCATTGTAAGCTTGAATAGCATTTGAAATCATATTATTAATTACTTGTACTAAACTATTTATATTACCTTTTAATATAATATTAGGATTTGTTCTCATTTGAACATTTAAAGAAACTAAAGCATTTTTTAGCTCATGTTTCATTAAAATATCAACTCTTTTTACTAATTCATCTAAATTAAAAGAAACAGCTTGTTCTTCAGATAAAGTAACAGCTTGTCCTTTAACAGCTGTAATAACATCTGACATATATTCAGTGTAATCTCTAATTTTATCAACCCACTCAATCATATCTTTTGCAATATCAAGATGATCTTCCACAGTAACTTCTGGATCTCCAACAGAAGCTTGATATTCTTTAATTAAATCAGATAGCCCTTCAGCAGCACCACTAATTGACATTATAGGAGTTTTTAAGTTGTGTGCAATACCTCCAATTAATTGTCCAAGTGAAGCTAAACGTTCTCTTTCCATAAGCATATTTTGATTTTCTTTAATAGTTTGCATATCTAACATATGCTGAGTAGTATCTTTAAATAAAATTAAAGTACCCAAAAAAGTTTTATCATTTTTTATATTATTAATTTCTATATTAAAATATTTTGAATTATTTTTAACCTTTTTTTCAAAATAATAGGTTTTATCGCTATCTTTTATTCCATCAATACATTTTTTTACATCTGATAAATCCATATTAAAATATTCACTAGAAAATAAATCATCAATATTTTTATTACGAATATTAATTGATTTAAAATTAAACATATATAAAAAGGTTTTATTAAAATCAATAATAATATTTTTTTCATTAATTACTAAATAACCATCAGACATTCTATCTACTATTCTTTGAAGTGCTATAGGTGTTACACTTAAAAATCCAAATTTAAATATGGCAAGTGCATAAAAGAAAATAGCAAATGCAAAAGAAATAGGTGTAATATAAATTGTCATAGGTATAATAGCAAAACTTCCTAATACATTAATTGTAATAGGTAAAATAGTACCAACTAAAAATAAAATTGACTGCTTAGAAAAAAAGCCAGAATTTTTCATTGAATAACGCAATAATTTTACCATAGCAATTAATAAAATAGAATATGTATAAATTAAGTATATATTAGCATAAGGACCTGTTACAGTATCATTTAAATTAATAGAATACTTTTCATAAAAAAGATGATGAAAATCATTTGTCCATAAAACGAGTAATGAAATTACAGGTATAACAAAAAGTAATAAATATTTTTTCTTAAATACAATTTTTGTATTAGCAAATATTAAACTAACAAAATAAATTACAACAGGTATAAAACATGCACCAATATAAGAAAAATAATCAAAGTAAATAGGTGGTATACCTAAAGGCTCACTAAGAAGTCCTCCGCAAAAATACACAAGAACAAAGTTCTAATAATAAAAGTAAAGTAATAATAAAACAAGTTCTAATTTGTGCCTTTGGAGTCTTTTTATAAATAACATAAATTAAAATAAGTATTGTAATAATAACAACTAATAAAAACCATAAATAAAAGTTCATATAATTACCCCTTTCTTTTGTAAATATTTTTTTATTTTATTTTGTAGAAAAATATTTTAATTATATATTTATTTTTTAGTAAAATATTTAATTATATATTTATTTTTTATAGAAATATTTAATTATTTATATTTATTATATTAATTATTTAATATTAATATTAAAGTATCCAATATCAGCTAAATATTTAAAATAATTTTTTAAATATCTTTTATCTATAGCAGGCCATTCAAAACCAATTTTTGATAAAAATTCTTTTGTAAAATCAGATTCTATTTTAACCTCAGAACGATAAACTAATTTTTTATTTTTATCAAAATCATTAATAATACCCTCTAAATAATTTTTCTTAGTTTGATCCTGCAATAAATTATTAATTATTTTTTCAAATTTTTCAGCAGATACTAATTTAATATCAATTCCAAGTTCAACCATAATTTCATATAATTTATCTAAATTAACATGTTTTTCATTTAATAAGTGAAAAACATTATAATCTTTATTAAAATAAGAAGCAATTTTTACAATAGCATCGCCACAATAATCAATAGGTGTAAACTCAGCATACAAGTCCATCATATAATCAGGCAAATAACCAATTTGCAAAAATGACCTAATACGATTAACAAAGGCATTTTCAAAATGATTTTGTTGAAATTTTCCTTCAGAAAATCTACTAGTTAAATTACCCATTCTTAAAATACAAGCATTTAAACCTTTAGAAATAGCTTCTAAAACTAAATGTTCAGCCTCAAATTTACTATGCACATAAGCATTACTTAAATTTTGTCCAATATAAAACTTAGTTTCATTATAATTAATTTCTTTACCAAAATTATTTTCAATATTAGAGCCTTCTGCTAAGTTATTACCAGAAACACTAATTGTTGAAACATGAAGAAGTCTTAAATTAAATTTTTCACATAAAGAAATTATATTTTGAGTACCATTTATATTAATATTATTAAAATCATCATAATTACCATAATGCTTTACTAATGCGGCACAGTGAATTACAGTATCCAAACAGCCTCCTAAATTTTCATAATTTTCATTATTAAGACCTAATTTTGAATCTGTAATATCGCCTTCCACTAAGAAAATACGTTTTCCAATTAAATTATCATATTTATTTTCAAAATAAAATTTAAGCACATTTTTTAATCTTTGCTCAGCAGTAAAATTATTTTTACTGCGAATTAAACAGTAAACCTTAGCAGAAGTATTTTTTAATAAACTATCTAATACATGAGCTCCTAAAAAACCAGTAAAACCTGTAAGTAAAACATTTTTTATTGGCACAAATGTAAGAGACATATTATTTGTAATATAATTATTAGCAATAAATTTATCATATTTTTTATAATCTTCATTTTCACTTTTATTTAATTGCTCATCGAAAATTTTAAATTTATTTTTATCTAATTGCTCATTATAATTTTCATCTTCACTTTTATTTAATTGATTATCGAAAATTTTAAATTTATTTTTATCTAATTGCTCATTATATTTTTCATCATCACTTTTATCTAATTGCTTATCAAAAATTTCATTTTCATTTATATCCAAATTTTGCTCATTTGAATTTTTCAAATCTGAATTATTTACTTTTTCAAGTAAATAATTAGATAATTTTTCTACAGTAGGAAAATCAAAAATATTACCATAACTAATTTGTAAATTATTGCTCAAAGCCTCTACTTGTAGCTTCATAGCACTTAAAGAATCTCCGCCTATTTCAAAGAAATTATCTGTTATTCCAATATTATCATAATTTAAAACTTTTTTAAATAAAGTAAGTAATATTTCCTCTGTTTTATTTCTAGGAGGAATAATAGATTCTCTATGTATTAATGCGTTATTAAAATTAATTGGCAATTTATTTTTATCTACTTTTCCATTTGTATTAATTGGCAATTTTTCTAATTGCATAAAATGAGAAGGTATCATATAAACAGGCAAAAAGTTTTTTAAAAATTCTTTTAATTCATTTTCATCTATTAAATTATCTGTAGCAATATAAGAACAAATAGTTTTTTCATTATTTATATTAAGAACCGTAGTATAACATTCTTTTATAGCAGGAAATTTTGAAATTCCTAAATTTATTTCGCTTAACTCTACACGAAAACCTCTTATTTTTACTTGACTATCTATTCTTCCTATAAAGCAAATTGTTCCATCTTCATTCCATGAAACTAAATCTCCAGTTTTATAAACCATACCAGAACCAAATGGATTAGGTATAAATTTTTCTTTAGTTAAATTTTCATTGTTAAGATAACCTTTACCAACACCATCTCCGCCAACCCATAATTCACCAGGAATACCAATAGGTTGCAAATTTCCAGTAGAAGAAACCACATAAGCTGTTGAATTAGAAATAGGTTTACCAATTGGAATAGATGTATCATACAATTTATCAATAGTAAAACAACAAGAAAATGTAGTATTTTCAGTAGGACCATAACCATTAATAATGGTTAAATTAGGATTAGCACTTTTTATCATATTAATATGTTTTGGAGATAATACATCTCCACCTGTTAATAATACACGCACACTTCTAAACATATGAGGATTATCCTCACTTAATTGTTGCATTAAAGGAGCTGTAAGCCATAAAATAGTTATTTTATTTTTTAATAAATAATCTTGAAGTTTAGAAGCATCAAGTAAATCTTGCTTTTTAATAATATATAGTGTAAAGCCATTTAGCAAAGCAGCCCAAATTTCAAAAGTACAAGCATCAAAAACAATAGAGCCAGTTTGCAAAATTCTTTCTTTTGGTTTAAATTCAATAAAATTATTATTTTTAATTAACCTTACTATATTTTTATGAGTAACCATAACACCCTTAGGGTTACCAGTAGAACCAGAAGTATACATAACATAAGCCAAACTATCTGGATTAATATTAGCATTAACTCTAGTTTTTTCTTCTCTTTCATAAATATAATTACTTAACTCTATAGACAAAGGTTTAATAGTAGTTGCAGATTTATGTATAAAATCAGGAACAGTTAAAAGTATGTTAGCATTTGAATCATGTAACATATAATCAATACGTTCCTTTGGATATTGCACATCAATAGGAAGAAAAGCTGCTCCTACCTTTAGTATACCTAAAATACTAACTATCATTTCAAGAGATTTATCAAGTAAAATTGGCACAATATCTCCAGCTTTCACACCATTATTTTGCATAAAATGAGCTAATTGATTAGATTTTTCATCAAGCTGAGCATAAGTCATACTTTCATTTTCAAAAACAATAGCTGTTTCATTTGGTGTTAAATCTACTTGTTTATACCATAATTCAACTATATTTGAATTACTAGGATAATCCACCTTTGTATCATTAAAATCATGAAGAATTTCATATTCTTCTTCTTTTGATATTATTTTAATATTAGAAATAGTTTCGTTAGCATTGCTTAAAACTTGATCTAAAACAAGTTCAAAATGTTTTGCAAGTCTTTCAATATATTTTTTAGTAAATAATTTTGTAGCATATTCTATTCTAAAGGTAAAATAATTTTCAAAAGGCACTACTTCTAAAGAAAAATCAAACTTAGAAATAGGTAAGTTAGGAATATAATATGTACTTTTTATACCATTAAATAAAACCTCTTCATAACCATTATTTTGATAAATAAACATAGTATCAAATAAAGGATTTCTGCTAATATCACGTTTTACATCAAGACTAGAAACTAATTCATTAAAAGGATAATCCTGATGTGAAAAAGCTTCTAGGCAATAATTTTTAGTTTGATTTATAAAATCTAACACAGTAGAATTTATGTTAATTTTCTGCTTTAAAGGCAAAGAATTAACAAACATACCAAATACAGATTGTAGTTCTTCTAAAGATCTTCCAGCAATAGGAGTACCAACTACAATATCATCCTGTGAAGTATATTTATTTAATAAAATATAGTAACAGGTTAAAAATAACATATATGGAGTAATATTATTTTGTTTAGCAAAATCTATTATTTTACTGCTTTTAGAAGGAGAAAATTCAAATAAATAATTATCTCCATCATAGCTTTGCTTTTGAGGTCTTTCAAAATTAGTAGGCATAGAAAGTACAGGTATATCTTCTTTAAATTGAGAAACCCAGAAATTTTTACTCTCCTCATAAGAAATACTATCCTTATTATTATTTTCCCACACTGCAAAATCTTTATAATCAATAGATTTTTCTGGCAAAATTTCGCCATTATATAAGCAAGAAAGTTCCTTCATAAAAATAGAAAGTGAAGTTCCATCACAAATAATATGATGCATATTTAAAAATAAAGTAGCTTTATTATCATCTTGAATAACAAGGCATGCATCAAATAAAGGACAATTATCCAAAGAAAAAGGTTTTACAAATTCTTCAAAAAGCTTTTGCAAAGGAATACCATTTTGTTTTTTTACTTTTAATGAAAAATCAATATCATCTTTAACTATTTGATAAACATCATTATCAAATATAGTAAATAAAGTTCTTAAAGCCTCGTGCCTTTTAATTAGGTGCTTAAAACAATTTTCAAGTTTTGTAATATCTGGCACTGAAGCAAATTCAAGCCCACCAGCAATATTATATAGTATAGAATTTTTATCTATACTAGAAGTATAATAAATTCTTCTTTGAGCAGAAGAAATAGGATAATACGATTCATCTTTTGCCTTTGATATAGTAATATTAGAAAAATTACTTTTTACATTAGAAGCAATATAATCAGAAAGCTCAATAACAGTAGGATAACGAAAAATATCCTTTACTGTAATTGGAATATTATAAATATTATGAATAGTATTTACTAAAGAAATAGCACTCAAAGAATCTCCACCTATTTCAAAAAAGGAATCTTCAATACTTAAATTTTCAATAGAAAGCAAAGAAGAAATTTTTTGAATTAAGGTATTATCTATTTCATTTCTTGCAGGAATTATTTTTTTATTTATATTTTTTGTAGGAATAGGAAGAGCCTTTCTATCTATTTTTCCACTAATAGTAAGAGGAAGACTTTTTATTTGCATAATGTATGTTGGAATCATATAATCTGGCAAAATATTTTCAAGAAAAGCCTTTAAATCCTTAATAGAAATTTCACTATTAGAAGTAATATACGAGCAAATTGCTTTTTGTCCATTTATATCTGCCAAAATAGATACACTTTCATTTATTCCATTAAATTTTAAAATATTATTATCAATTTCCTCAAGTTCAATTCTAAAACCTCTTAATTTAATTTGTTTATCTATTCTAGATAAAAATACAATATTTCCGTCTGGTAAATATTTTACTAAATCCCCAGTTTTATAAATATAACCATCACCAAAAGGATTTTTTTGAAATTTCTCCTTAGTTAAATCATCACGATTAATATAACCTTTAGCAATACCATCTCCGCCAACCCATAATTCACCGGGAATGCCAATAGGTTGCAAACTGCCAGTTTTAGAAACTATGTAGCAAGTAGAATTAGAAATAGGCTTTCCAATAGGTATATTTGTACTTATATTATTTTTATCAACTGCATAACAAGTAGAGTATGAGCCATTTTCAGTAGGACCATAACAATTAATAATTTGAATATTAGGACATAACTCATAAATTTTTTTAATATGAGTAGGCGAAATTACATCTCCACCAGTTAATAAATATCTAACTGGCTCAAAAATGCTAGCATCTTCATTAGCAAGGCCATTTAAAAGACCTGTTGTTAAAAATAAAATAGTAACTTTTTTACTTTTTATAAAAGACTTCATATATGATAAATCCAAAAGTTCATCTTTTTTCAAAACATATAAATGAAAACCATTTAATAAAGAACCAAATATTTCAAATATACACGCATCAAAAACAATAGTACCAGTTTGTACCATAACTTCATGTTCTTTAAAAGTTAAAAAATTAGGATTTTTAACAAGTCTTACAATATTTCTTTGTTTAACCATAACCCCTTTAGGGTTACCAGTAGAACCAGAAGTATAAATAATGTAAATTAAATCCTCTGGAGTAGTGCAAATAGGAAGATTCTCTTTTGCTTGAGCATTTTCATAAATAAAAGTAGAATCTAAGTCTATTGCCAAATAAGGAACAGATAACTCCTTAGCTGAGCTACTATGGATATGTGTAGTTAAAATAAGTTTAGGGTTAGAATTATCTAAAATATATTTTAAACGCTTAGTAGGAAGTTCAATATCTAAAGGCAAAAAAGTTCCACCAGCCTTTAAAATAGCATACATAGCAATTATCATTTCTAAAGATTTATCTATAAATAAACCAATTACATCACCAGCAGAAATTTGGTAATTATTTTTTAAAAAATGAGCTAATTGATTTACTTTTTCATTTAATTCTTTATAAGTTAAAGATTCATTTTCAAAGGTAAGAGCAACATCATTTGAATGTTTTAAAACTTGCTCCTCAAACAATTCTACAATAGTTTTATTTCTTGGGTAATCTATTTTAGTTTGATTAAAACCATGTATTAATTTTTCTTTTTCTTCTAAAGTAACAATTTCAATATCAGAAAGCTTTAAATTTTCATCATTTAAAACTTGTGAAATAACATATAAAATTCTTTCATGAATTTGCTCTATATCATAAGAAGAATACTTTTCACATTTATAATCATAAGCAATATTAAGCTTATTTGTATCATTAAAATCAAAAATGTGAATATCAATATCATCTGCAATATTACCATTAAAAAGCCACGTACTACTATGAGGAACATTATCTTGTTCTTCGTTCATTTTGGTAATTTGATAAGAAATCATAATATTATATAAATTTGGTAAATTACTTTGCTTTTTTCTTAAATCTTCAATAATATTTTGGTACGAATATTTTTGATGTCTAAGTAAAGCCATAGAATTTGCCATAATTAAATTCAAAAAATCTTTAAAATACAAAGAATTATCAACACTAACTCTAAGAGGAAGTGTATTAATAAACATACCAGCTATGTTTTTTTCTTTAAAATTAGATCTATTTAAAATAGGAGTTCCAATACAAAAATCATCTAAATTAGAAACTCTACTAATATATAAAGAAAAAATAGCTGTTAAAAAATTAAATAAAGAAACTTTTTGTTTTTCACAATAATTTTTTATATCATCTAATAAATTTAAAGAAATAGGAAGCTCTTTTCTTGAAGCCTTAGTAGAATTTTCAGAACTATTATTTAAACTTGGAATTGTAGCATTATCGGGAATAGTAGAAAAAACTTCACTCCAATAAGCTTTATCTTTTTCATATTTAATACTATTTTTATATTCTACTTCAGAAGAAATATAATTTGCATAAGAATATAGGGAAATATCCTTTTCCGCATAATTTTTATTTTGCAAATAAGAAGAATAAATTTCCATAATTTCATTTACAGTAATTCCAAGAGTCCAAGAATCAGCAATTAAATGGTGCATATTAACAATAAAACCACCATAATTATTTGGAAAACGAAAAACAACAAATTTAAATAAAGGTAAATTATATAATGAAAAAGGTTTTTGAGCTATTTCATTTGCGGTAGAAAAAAGCTCACTTTCTGATTTAACATTAATAACTTCAATAGGAAAATCTTTATATTCACATATATATTGCTTTACTTCCTCGTCTTTATTATCTAACAATATTCTACAGCTATCATTTTGTTTTACAAACTGTTTAATTGATAAAATAAATTTATCAAAATCAACTACATCATTAATTTTCAAAATACCAGCAATATTATTAATATTAGTACCACTATAATATTCTTCTGTTAAATAAATTGACTTTTGTGGATTAGTTAAAGAATATAATTGTTTTTCCATATAAAATTGCCCCTTTTATTTTTTAGTATTATTTTATTAAATAAAATACAAATTTTACCATACAAAAGGCAAAAAAATCTTTTACCTTAAATATTTATATAAAATTTTAGTATTTTAGAAAAGTATATACTAACTATATAGAAAAATCAATGAAAATATTGCAAAAAAATTCCTTTTATTGTAAAATTTAATTGAAAAAACTAGATTGTAGAATTGTTTTCAGAAATTAGAAACATAATTTAAATAAAATATTTTGTTATTGTGTAATAATAAGTTTTTCAATAATCTATTTAATTTGAAAGAATAAAAAGCTTTCATACCTATGTGTGCCTTTGAGCCAAACGAGAAAAAAATGAAATTTAAAATAATGGTTAAAGTTCCTATAAAACTTAAAAAATGAAAGGATTGTAATTTAGTATGAAAAAAGAAAAAAGCAGAATTGTTTATGAGGTAGAAGAAGTAAAAGACTTTAAAGAACTTATAAACAGAGCTTATGAAAAATATCCACAAAACACAGCCTATAAATATAAAGTAAAAAACGGTGAAAAAACAGAATATGTAACAAAAACATATTCAGAATTTAAAGAAGATATAGAAGCCTTATCAACTAAATTATTGCAAATGGGGCTAAGCGGAAAAAAAGTAGCTGTAATAGGAAATAACCGTTACGAATGGTGTACCACATATTTAGCAGTTACTACAGGAGGAATGATAATAGTTCCATTAGATAAAGCTTTGCCAGAAAATGAACTTCAATCCTTAATATTAAGAAGCGGGGCAGAAGCAATTATTTGCGAGCAAAAATATATAGAAGAAATTTCAAATTTAAAAAACAGTAATTTAAAATATATAATAAGTATGGAAAATACAGAAAAAGAAGTATTGCTTTATAATAATTTATTAAAAGAAGGAAAAGAACTAATAAAGCAAGGAAATAAAGATTATGAAAAAGTAAAAATAGATCCAAATGCAGTTTCAATATTATTATTTACATCTGGAACCACAAACATATCAAAAGGAGTTTTACTTTCACAAAATAATATATGTAGTAACATTACTGCACTTTCAAAATACGTAAAAATGTATCCAACAGATACACTTCTTTCATTTTTACCAATACATCACACCTTTGAATGCACTATAACCTTCCTTTTTGGAATTTATCATGGAGTAACAGTAGCATTTTGTGATGGACTAAAATATATACAAAAAAATATGAATGAATATCAAGTAAGTGTTTTTGTAGCAGTACCTTTAGTATTAGAAAATATACATAAAAAAGTATGGAAGGGAATAGAAGAACAAGGCAAAAAAGGCTTAATGAAAGCAATGATAGTAATTACAAAGCTACTTGCCAAAATAAAAATAGATATAAGAAAAAAAGTATTCAAACCAATAATAAATAATTTTGGAGGAAAACTAAGAATTGTTTTTGTAGGCTCAGCACCACTAGATAAAAAAATTATAAAAGGCTTTAATAACTTTGGAGTAGATTTAATACAAGGATATGGCTTAACAGAAACTTCACCAGTTGTAACAGCAGAAACAGATAAAGAAAAAAGACCGGGATCTATTGGGTTTCCATTACCTAATTTAGAAGTAAAAATTGAAAATCCAGATGAAAAAGGAATTGGGGAAATTACAGTTAAAGGACCAAGCGTTATGCTAGGCTATTACGAAAATGAAGAAGCAACAAAGAAATGTATGAAAAATGGATGGTTTTCTACAGGAGACTACGGATATTTAGATAAAGACAATTTCCTATATATTTGTGGTAGAAAAAATGATGTTATTGTTTTAAAAAATGGAAAAAATGTATATCCACAAGAGCTAGAAATTCTAATAAACCAAATACCAGCAGTAGAAGAAAGCATGGTATTTGCACGCAATAAAAATTCTATGGATACAATGCTTTGTGCAAAAATAGTATATAATGAAGAAACTATTAAAAATTTATATGGCGAAAAAACAGAAGAAGAGAAAAAAGAAATAATTTGGCAAGCCGTTAAAGAAGTAAATAAAAAACTTCCAGATGTAAAACATATTAAAGAAATAGCTATAACAAATGAACCTCTTGAAAAAACAACTACTCAAAAAATAAAACGTTATGAGGAAATTAAAAAAAGTTAAAAAAGAGAAAGGAATATAATTCGGTGTGAAAAAAATATTTATTGCTCTTCTAATTATAATAATAATTATTATTGTTTTATTATTTGCAATTAATACAAATAATAAAATAAGTGAAGATTACTATTTAAAAATTATGGGTGGTTATGGAGAAATACTGTATACTACATATTTATATTGGGATGGTGGACAAGAAGCCAAATATATTTGTAGCACTAGCATAACAGAAAAATGGGGAAGCTCAGAATATAAAGAAAAAGTTACTAAAAAGGGAAAATTAAAATTTGTGCAAGGAATATATGAAATAGCACAAGAAAATAATTCTTTTGGGTATGTTGTATTAAATACAGATATAAAATTACCACAAAATGATATAAATTATAAAAAAGGTGATATGTTAACAATAGATGAATTATATAATTTATTTAATGTAATTGGAAGTAAATAATATTATTAATATAAAAATAAAAATTATAGAATTTAGTAAAAAGCCGTTCTTATGAATAGGCTTTTACTATTTTCTTTTTTTATGATTAAAAAATAAAAAAAAGGAAAAAATTATAATAATTAAAAAATAGTATATAAAGAATAATATACAAAAAATAATATGCTAAGAATAATATATGAAAAAATAAAATAGGAAAAATTAAAAATTAAATGTAAAAAATAATTTAATAAAAAAATAAATATAAAAATAATTTGATAAAAAATAAAACAAAAATATTAAAATTAAGTTTAGAAAGGAAAAACATAAGTATGGAAGAATACATAAAAATGCAAAATAAAAAAAGAGCAAAAAAATATTTTTTGGGAGTAATAATAAGCATATTAATTGTAATAATTATTGCATTAATATATGTAATATATGAAAACATTGAAATAACGCCACAATATAATACAACACAGCAAACAATGGAAATAGAAAAACTTTCACAAACAATAGAAAAAATACAAAATAATGATAGCAAAATAGAAGATGTTATTGAAAAAGTAAATCAAAGCATTGTAGGAATTTCAAAATTAAAAAATAATGGGAACACAATATTTTTAGACAATTCCACTTCAAAAATAGGAATAGGAACAGGAATGATAATATCAGAAAATGGCTATATTTTAACAAATGAACATGTATCAGGTGCAAAATACAGTAATTGTTATATAACACTTCCAAGTGGAAAAAATTATAAAGGAAATGTAGTATGGTCAGACTCAGACATAGATTTAGCAATAGTAAAAATAAATGCAAATAATTTAGAATATGTTACATTAGGAAATTCAGATTTAAGTAAAGTAGGACAAACTGTTTATGCAATAGGAAATCCAATAGGATTTGAATTTCAAAGAACAGTAACATCTGGAATAATTAGTGCAGTAAATCGCACAATTGTATTAGAAGAAGATGAAAAAAAATCATATATGGGAAATTTAATTCAAACAGATGCAACAATAAATCCGGGAAATAGTGGAGGCCCACTTATAAATTCAGAAGGAAATGTAATAGGAATAAACAGTGTAAAAATAACATCTGCAGAAGGAATCGGCTTCGCAATACCAATTAATGTAGTAAAACCAATATTACAAAGTTTTATTACAAATGGAAAATTTGAAGAAGCATATTTAGGAATTTTTGCTTATGATAAAAACGTTATACCATATTTAGATAGTAATTTAGAAATAGAAAATGGAATTTATGTAGTACAGGTAAATAGCAATTCTCCAGCTGCTAGGTATGGCTTAAAGGAAAAAGATATATTGCTAGAAGTAGATGGAATTGAATTAGAAAAAATGTGCGATTTAAGAACTTATATTTATAGTAAAAAGCCGGGAGATAATGTAACTTTTCAAATATTAAGAAATAAAAGAAAATTAAGTATGCAAATTATGCTTACAAAGAAGTAAGCAAAAAGATAAGCTATGAAAAAAAATAAAAAATTAAGAATAAAAAATAAAAATAAAATAAAAAACTAAAATAAAAAAATAATTAAAAAATAATTTGTAAAAAATAATAAAAAAATAAATATAAATTATAATAAAAAAATTAGAAAGGACGGATTTTTATGAGTTCGTATTGGATAGATAGTATAAAACAAACAAGAAAAGAATTTCCAAAATTAGAGGAAAATAAAACAGCAGATGTATGTATTATAGGAGGTGGACTTACAGGGCTAACAACAGCATATTATTTATCAAAAACAAAAATGAAAGTAATATTATTAGAAAAATCTAGGTTAAGCATACATACAACGCGGAAACTCCACAGCCAAAATAACAAGTCAACATGGATTATTTTATGATTATTTATTAATGTCACTGGGAAAAGAAAAAGCAAAACAATATTTAGAAGCCAACGAAGAAGCAATAAAAAATATAGAAAAAATAATACAACAAGAGCAAATAGAATGTGAATTTCAAAAAAAAGATGCATATGTTTTTACACAAAAAAAAGATGAGATACAAAAAATTAAAAAAGAAGTAGAAGCGGTACAAAGTTTAGGATTTCCAGCAGAATATGTAGAAAATATAGAATTACCACTTAAAACCTTAGGAGCAATAAAATTTCCAAATCAAGCACAATTTAATCCTTGCAAATATATACAGGGCTTGGTGGAAGCTATGCCCAATGTAGAAATTTACGAAAATACAAAAGTTGTGGATCTAAAAACTAGTGCAAAGGTGGAGGCAGAAAAAACTGAAAAAAATAGCGAAAATGTAAAGCAAAATGAAAAAGAAGAACAAAGTGAAAATATAAAACAAAATGAAATTGAAAAACAGAATGAAAATAAAGAACAAAGTAAAAGTGTAAAACAAAGTGAAACTGAAAGAAAGAATGAAAATAAAGACCGAAGCGAAAATATAAAACAAAATGAAATTGAAAAACAGAATAAAAATGAAGAACAAAATCAAACTGAATATGAAATAATAACAGAAAACAAAAATAAAATAAATGCAAAATATGTAGTAATAGCAACACATTACCCAATTATAAATATACCGGGATATTATTTCTTGAAAATGTATCAATCATTATCATATGTAATAGGGGCAGAAACGAAAAAGCAAGAATTAAATGGGATGTATATCAATAGCGAAGAGCCAACAATATCAATTAGAACTACAACTATGAAAGACGGAAAAACACTCTTAATAGTTGCAGGAATGGACCATAAAACAGGAGAAAAGAAAGACTTATCACAGAAATATGAAGAATTAATAAAAATAGCAAAAAAAATAGATCCTAATTGTGAAATAAAATATAAATGGTGTACAGAAGACTGTATTTCACTCGATAAAATTCCATATATAGGGGAATTTTCAAGCTTAATGCCAAATGTGTATGTAGGAACAGGCTATAAAAAATGGGGAATGACAAGTTCTAATGTAGCTGCAAATATTATAGTAAATAAAATTTTAGGAAAACAAAATTCATACGAAGAAGTATTTACATCAACTAGATTAAAACCAATAAAAAATCGTGAAGAACTAGGAAATATGATAAAAGAAGTAACTAAATCCTTAATTATAGAAAAATTAAAAATACCACAAAAAACAATAAAAGACATTAAAAAAGGAGAAGCAAAAATTATTGAAATAGATAGTAAAAAAGTAGGAGTATATAAAGATGAAGAAGAAAATTTATATGCAGTTAAACCAGTATGTACTCATTTAGGGTGCGAACTTTCATGGAATAATTTAGAAAAGACTTGGGACTGCCCTTGTCACGGCTCTAGATTTACTTTTGAAGGAAAATCAATATATGATCCAAGCATACATGATTTAGAAAGTATAGAATTAGAGTAAATTATATTTCCTTTTATAAAATTTTATGATAAAATTTGTTTTAGAAAAAGAAAAATATAAAAAAGAAGAAAGCAAATATATACAAAAAATTAAGTAAAAATTTTACCACGATTTGCTTAACACATTTCACTAATAAAATATTTAAATTTAAATATAATAATAAAAATAAAGGAATAAAAATATGGATAATAAATCTATTTCAAATGCAGAATTTTTTGATATGAAACAAAATGGAAAAATAGTCATAGCAGAAGAAAAAATAAAATGGGAATTTATAAAAAAATATACTTTTATATCATTAGTAGCATTTATTATTTATAAAATAAACTTATTTATTGTAGATGAAAAATTTATAAAATTATTTAATGATTTTAAAATTACAATATCAAGTGCAGAAAACTATATAGAAAATGTAAATAATCATGTATATCAAACAGAAATTATTTGCTTAATAATGATATTATTCAATTTTTTAGTTGTATTTTTAAGCTCTAAATTAATTTTTAAAAAATATAAAATAAAAAAAGAATATATTAATACAATAATGAAAATAGTAATAATTATTGAAATAATTTTTACCTTAGTTTTATTATTTGAATTTACAGTTGCTTATATTAATGAAACATACAATAGTATACATCAATGGAGAATAGAAAAATTATTAAATAATAACAATATAGAAAAAATAAATTATTTTAGTAATAAAATAAAAAATATATATTTAGAACGCTTTATAATATTATCAATAATTAATATTTTTTGCTCAATTACTTGCACATTTTTACAGAAAAAAATAATAGAAAAAAATATCCTAAAATAAAAAATTTTAGGATTAATTTTTTTATATAATGAAACTTTTTAAAAAAAAATACAACTATTATAATGAGGTGAAATAAAAATGCTTGATCAAGAAGCCTTAAAAATATTTGAAAAATTATATGAAGAAACATATCAGGAAATATTAAGATATATTGTGTGTAAATGCTCAAACATAGAAGATGTAAAAGATATTCTGCAAACTGTTTATTTAGAAGTATTAAAAAAATTAGAAAAGGATATATCTTTAAAAATAACTAAACAATACATATTAGGAATAGCGAAAAATAAAATTAATGAATATTATAGATTTAATTATAAAGCAAAAATAATATCATTATTTGAAAAAAAGGATAATCAAGAAATAGAAATATCAGAAACTATTCCAGATGAATTTGATTTACAAACATATTTAACAAATAAAAATGATGTAGAAATTATTTGGAATTTTTTAAAAAAGAAAAAAATAATTATTTTTAAAATATTTTATTTATATTATTATTCTGATTATAAAATAAAAGACATTGCAAACACACTAAATATAAGTGAGGCAAATGTTAAAAATTATTTGTATAGAACATTAAAGGAACTTGCATCTTTTATGGAACCTGGAGGTGAAAATAATGTCTAACAAAGAAATATTTAAAAAAGTATTTGACGAAAAATTTAATAGTGAAAAAATAAAAGAAGAAATTTTTTTAAAACAAAAAATAAATAAAGAAAAATTTTTAAAAGAAATATTAAGTGAAAAAAATAGTGAAGAAAAAATATTTAATAAAAATAATAACAAAAAAATAATACCAAAAGATTTTTCAGAAGAAAGGGTAAAAGAAAAAAATAATAATAAAAAAAATAATAAAGCAGATATTATTTTCGAAGAAAAAAATAATAGCATGGAAATAAATATTAATAAAATAAAAGAAAAGTCACTTGCTAGAGTAGATTGTGATGTAAAAATAGTATCTAAAGCAGAGCACACCAATGCAAATGATAGTTTAACTACAGATGTGGAAAATATTGAAATATTAGAAAATATAAAAATACCAGAAGATTTTAATAATACAAAATATAATTTAATATATGTAGATAATGAAAAAAATAAAATGGAAGAAAAAGAATATAGCCAATTAAATAATTATAATTATATATATAATAATACAAAAAATCAAAGAAGTATAAATATATCTTTTTCAAATGAAAATAAACCAATAAGGGATTATTTCTTTACAGAAGAAAATAGCGAAGTTTCAAAAATAAATAATGTAGAATTAAAAATATATAATTATGAAAAAAGTTATTTTACAGAATTTATTTATAAAGGCTATTATTTTGATATAGAAACCTGTGATATTACACAAGAAGAACTAATAAACCTATTAACTTCAATTATAAAATAATATAAAAATTAACAATAAAAAATAAATGTATAAATAATAATAAAAAAGTAAATATAAAATAATTAAATCAACAATAATAAAAAATAAATATAAAATAATTAAATCAATAATAATAAAAAATAAATATAAAATAATTAAATCAATAATAATAAAAAATAAATATAAAATAATTAAATTAATTATAATATAAAATCACAGTAATAATGAAAAAGGAGATGATATTATGAAAAAGTTTATAAAAATAATTTTATTAATTTTAATTATAATAGCAGTAATTTTATTAGTAGATACAATACAAGCAAAAATATTTAATAATAGATTATTATTAAAAACAATTGAAAATTATAATGGAGGAAATTTATATCGAGATACAGGTGTTTTAGCTTATACATATAATTTTGCAGACGGCACAAAAAAGACAGTTTTTAAATGGGAAAAATATGCTCCACCAGTTGAAGAAAAATTACAAACTACAAATACATCTATTAATAAAAAAGAAAAAACAAAAAAATATTTAAAAATAATAGATAAAATAAAAATAGAACTAGATATTCCAAACGACTGGAATTATGAAGAAATTAAACCTACTAAAAATGATAACTGGAAATTTGAATTAAAAATTTATAAAACCTCTAAAGAAAAAAATATAACTTTAAATGTTTTTAATGAAATATTTACTGTATGCGGAACAGGACTTACACAAAAAAATATAAAATTAAATAATGGAGAAAATGCTAGCGTTGGATACTATGATAATTTTAAAGAATGGACATTTATATCATTTCCAAAGCCAAATAATAATATTGCTTTTTTAAATGAAAATCTTGAAAACACTGAAGCAAGTGAAGCATTAAATTTTGTAAAAACAATAAACATAACAACAAATGAATATAAAAAAATAGAAGAAGCAAAATTAAAAGCAGAAGGAATAGACACGAAAACTTTAATTAGATTTGATGATACTTTATATGGAAGATCAGGAAAAATGATAGATTATAGAGGAGGAACTGAACAAATTGGAGAAATTACAAAATTAATAGATACCATATATGTACCCAAATATGATAATGAAACCAATAAAAAAGAAATATTAGGTGCATTAGTATATGCCTCAACAGATAATTCAGTGGTTCTTTATTATCAAAATACTTATATACTATTTGAAAAAATAGAAGAAAAATAATTTATAACTAAAAATTAGTAATCTTTGATAGATAAAGTTTAAGTGCTATTGAAAGTGACAACATGGTAGACGTTGTTGACAAGATGAGAAGCATCCATAACTATAGAAGTAAAAATGTCAAATAATATAGTAAAATGCATATTATACATAGAAAAGTTGATTAAAATATAAAAAAATGCTATAATTTGATAAGTTATAATTGAAAAATAATATTGAAAGGAAAATATATTATGGAAAATAAAGAAGTTATTTTATGTAAAGAAGCAAAACAATGTATTAAGCAAGGATATATTAGTATTGATGATAATATAGAATTTAGAACTATAAGAGACGTTTCAGATTTATTTAATAAACATTATGATGGATTCCAAAGAAGTTGGATAAAAATAGACAAGGATTGGCAAAGAGTTGCGGGATGCTTTCAAATATATAGAGCATCCAATAGAAATATATATAGTAATGTACTTTCAGCAGATGGTAATTGTTTTTATTATCTAATAAATGAAGAAAGTGATTCTAAAAAAGAAGAAGCAGTTAATGGAATTATTAATCATGAAATGAAACTAACATATCTATTTTTAAAATATCCAGGTAGTGGTTATAAGTTTTATGGAGTATTTGAAAAAGATATAGAAGCTATGAAGAAATCTATTGAAAATAAAGAATATAAAGTTATATATAAGAAAATAGATGACAAGTTAGATTTAACACAATTTTTTAACTAGAAGATGGAAATAAGATAAATTTTTGGATTAATTTTATAAATATAATGGTGCACCAGGAGGAATTCGAATCCCCGACCTCTCGGTTCGTAGCCGAGTGCTCTATCCAGCTAAGCTACTGGTGCATAACAACATTATTATATCGTGAAAATAAAAAATATTCAATAGAAATACTAAAAAAACTTGCAAAATCAAAAAAAGTATGTTATAGTATATAGGTACCGAATAATTCGAGGCGTAGCGCAGTTGGTAGCGCGCGTGGTTTGGGACCATGAGGTCGCAGGTTCGATCCCTGTCGCCTCGACCATCCTTTTAAAGGATGAAACATAGAAATAGCAAGTAATACAAAACTTGCTATTTTTTATTTTTTCTTCCAAAAGTGACGAAAATAAATTTTTATATATTGACATTTTTACTAGTAGTATATGTAATAAAAATCAAATTATTAAAAAAAGCTTGTTTTTTTACGGTATATAAATGTAAAAAAAATTATATTTATAAAGGAGTAAAATATGAGCTGGTTACAATTTAAAAATTTTATTAAAAGCAATAAAAATGAAAAATTTATAATTAAAGTGCAAGGGTTTATTGACTTAAATTTATGTTCAAAAATAACAAAAGTTTTAGTTAATAAAGAAGAAGTAAATTTGTTTTACAAGGAACGAAGCATATTAAAAATTAATAAACATCAAGTCATGAAAATAGAGTTTATTAAAGATAATACTGTAAAAATAAAATTACATGAATTATTAATGATATATATTGAAAAATAAAGGCATGATTAATTCATGTCTTTATTTAAAACTATTTGCAATATTTTTACATATATCAATATATAATTTTTGCTCTTTTTTAGGAATACTATTTAAAATTTCTGAAAATGTAGTATCAGCATTAGATAAATTAGTACCTAATACTAAATTATCAAGATTTAAGCCTAAAATAGTAGAAATATTAACTAATACAGCTAAGCTACAAATACTAGAACCTCTTTCTATTTCACTAATATAAGAAGGACTAACATCTATTTGCTCCGCTAATTTTTCTTGCGTAATTCCTAATTTTCTTCTTCCTTCTTTAATTCTATATCCCATATCTTTGTAATTAATATTAATCATAAAACCACCTCAATATATATTATGATAATATCAGTACAAGTTTATGAAAATAGTCTAAAACTGTTGCAATAAAACTATAACTGTGATAATATAAATAAAACTGTAATAAATTATATTAGTGAAAGGGGAAATTTAAATGAAAGTGAAAAAAATATTTATAATAATAGGAATTATTACTATAGCTATAGTTATATTTCTAACAATATTTATTACTCATAATAAATATTCTGGAGAATGTACGGCTTCTTTATTAGATGAAATAACATTAAATGATTCAGAAAAAGAAATATTATCTGTATTACAAGATATTGATTATGCACTTAGAAATCCAAAAGCAACAAATGAAAAGTCTGAAGAAGATACTAATACAATAAACTTTACAATAGCTCCATCTGAATCAACATCTTTAAAAGAATTAATAAGTAATATTTACGAAGTTAGAAAGTATATAACTGAAGATGGAGAAATGATTTTTCTTCTTGATGTAGACATTAATTTTCAAACAAATAATTTAAATAAAAGAAGAATTATTGTAACAAATAATGGAACTATAACAAATATGACATATGAAAAGGAAGATATAGCTGATTTAGAAGATAATAATATAGAACAAAACAATGATACACTTACTTTTAATTTTGGAAAAGATTTTTATACAACATTATTTGAAACTATAACAAATAAAATTAGAGAAATTTGGGAAAATGCTATAAAATATGATAATGTAAATTATAATAATATTTTAAATAAAATATAGGAGAAAAAATATGAAGGAAAATAAAAATATAAAAAAAATCGTAATAGCAATAGTAATTTTTATAATAATTTTAGTAGTTTTGGTTTGTGGAGTTATATTAAATTATTCTAACAGCATGATAAATAAATTTAAATCAAATTTAGAAAATAATAATATGACTGCATTACATGATATTTATGTTTCTATTGAGAATTATGAAGAGAAAAAAGAAATAAATAAAATATTTGAACAAAAGTTAAATTTAATTCTAGATGAATATGCACAAGATGCTAAAGATTATGAGAAAACACTAGAAGAAATCAACAATTATAAAAATGCAGATATATTAATCACTTTAATAGAAAAGGCAAAAGAAAATTTAGAAAAAATAAAAAATTCTAAAGATGAATTTTTAAAAGCACAAGAGTATGAAAAAAATGGGGATATTGTAAATGCGATAGTAAATTACTCTAAAGTAATTGAATTAGACAAAGACAATTATAAAGAAGCACAAAAATATATAAATAATAATAAAGAAAGTATAAAAAAAGATATTCTTTTACAAGTATATGAATTAATTAGTAAAGAGGATTATATCACAGCGAAACAAAAGTTAAATGATTTATTATTAATAGATTCTGATGATAACATTCAGCAAAAGCTTGACGAAATAGAAGATAAAGCCAAAGAGCAAGAAATAAAAAAATATATGAGTGAGCAAGAAATAACTGTAGAATCAGCTAAGAAATTTAAAGAATGGTATTCAGATACTATCTCTGGTGTACAAGTAATTGTAAAGAATAATACTAAGAAGGTGGTTAAAAATTGTATTGTTGGAGTATTAGCTTATGATAAAAATGGATATCCTTTGAAAATAGAATACAACGATTACGTATCATCATGCAAATTTGATGGAGCAAATATACAACCAGGTAAAACATATGGTCAAGGAAAATATTGCAATATAACTTATGAAAACGAAAAAATTGATTCTGCTCTTGCTTGTGTAGAAAAAGTAGAATATTATGATGGCTCAACATGGGAAAATCCATATTATGAATATTGGATAGAGCAATATAAAGAAAAACCATTAAGATGAATTTATAAAAAAATATAAAATTATTTTATTGAGGAGGAAAACATGAATAGTAAAGAAGAATTAGAGATAGCAAAGATTGAGGCAAGTCAATGCAAAGAGTGTTGTCGTAATATTACGGAAGAAGAATATAAAAAATATAATGGTCTTTGTAAAAAATGTTATGATTTGAATCAAGAAGATAACTCTGAGGAAAATACAAGTGAAAATTATTCAAATAGAAAATATAATAAAACAGCAATACTAATTAAATCAATAGCAATTATTGGTTTAATAATAGGTTTATGTATTGGTTTTTCACGAATTGAAGAATATAAAGAGGAATTAGGAGCAATTTATATTATTACTAGTATTATTTCAGGAATTTTCATATATGCTTTAGGTGAAATTATACAATTACTTGAGGATATAAAAAATAAATAAAAGGAGATAAAAAAATGGCATTAATAAAATGTAAAGAATGTGGAAAAGAAATATCGGATAGGGCATCTGCTTGTCCAAATTGTGGTTGTCCTTTATTAGAAATATCAAAAGAAGGGGAAGTTAGGATAAAAATGCCTAATAATATTGTACAAGGATGGGTAGGATTATTTTCTTCAAGAGATGCTAGAGTAGAAGACGAAGAAGGAAATATATTATGGAAAGGGCAGCATGGTGAAAATGCTAAGTTTATAATTAATAGACCTGTAAAAGTTACCATATATTTAGGAGGATGGGCAAATCCTATTTATGGAATAGTAGAGCCAAGAAAAAAATATTCATTAATTCAAGATTTAGGAGTTCATATGTTAGCAACATTTAGATTAACAGAGGTCGACTTAATTGATGCAGACTGAAATTGATTTCATAAATTTATGAATTATAAAGTATAAATAGATACAAACAAAAAACATATAATTAAAAAAATGTATATAATAAAAAATACTCTATATGAATAAAAATTTTTTAAAAATCATATATATTTTTTTGAAAAATGCGGAGATATACACTACTACGCAATAATTTTAAAAATCCCTAGAAAAAAGTTAAAGAACTAGAACACATCTTAAATATTCTTTATATTCTAAAAAAATAGCAAGCATTTAAAACTTGCTATTTTTAATTTATTTTTTTACTTTATTCAAAGGAACAACTTTTATAGTATAGCCTAAAGGATATAATAATTTTATAAGTGTTGAAGCTTGAGGAGAACGCGTAAAACTTTCAATTTTTGCAATAGATGGTTGAACTATACCACTTTTCTCCCTTAAATTTCTTTGGGTTAAATTAGCATTTTTCCTTGCTTTAATAGTTGCCTCTATTAAATCCATTTCTAATTGCATTTCTGCCTCTTCTTCTGGAGTAAAGTTCAATTCCTTTTTCACATCTTTCCAATTTTTAAATTTGCTCATTTTTCATCACTCCTCTTTTTATAGTCTTCTGATAATATTTTAACTTTTTCTAAATGCATAAAACTCTATATCTTACATTAATTATAAATATATTTGTTTTATATCTTAAAAGGTATAAAACAAATATATTTATATAAAATTTTATATTTATTATAATCTAAAAAATAAGTACTTCAAAATTTCTTTTCATGAATCATCACCTTATTAAATATTTTCAAAGAAATCTAAATCTAATTTTTTTATACTATAATTATTTTCTATATAACAACCTACATTATACTTTATCATAAGTTGAACCAATTTTTGTCCATCAATTAAAATAATATTTTGACTATTAGCATATTCTATTGCAGGTTTTGCAAAATAACTAGTTGTTATAAATACACCTTTTTTTGCATTTTTTCCTAACATTGCACCAGCAAATTTTTGAATTTCTGGTCTAGATACAGAATTATTTTTATCATATCTTTTGGCCTGAATAAATATAGTATTTATTCCTAATTCATCTTCTAAAACAAATCCATCAATTCCATAATCACATGCTTTAGGAGTAACAACAGCATTTTCAACGTTTCCGTATCCCATTGCTAAAAGCAACTTTACTGATAGCTCTTCAAAAAAATCACTAGATTGTTTTAATATCTCGTCTAACAAATTATCTTCTAACTCATTATTGATTTCTTGAATAGCTTTTTCAATATTTTCTTGAGGAGTTAATTCATTTTCTTCCTTAGAAATTTTTTTTGTTTTTAATGTTATATTTTCATTATCTTTATACTTAAATTTTTTAAAAGAATCATAAATTAAAAGAAATTCGTTACTTATTTCTTTTTTATCATTAACTATCCTTTTTCCTTCACTAGTAATATTGAAAGCTCCTCTTCTATTACTATTTATTAACCCAGCTTTTTTTAAATATGTAGCAGTCCAGCCTATTCTATTAAAGTATTTGCATTTTCCACTA